>CAMVDK010000251.1 GCA_947166165.1 uncultured Porphyromonadaceae bacterium | reverse complement strand
ACGCTGGCTGGCAGCGCCAGCCGCGTGCTCGAGGGCATGCACTTCGCCACGCTCTTCATCGACGAGGCCGCCCAGGCACTCGAGGGGGCTTGCTGGATTGCCATCCAGAAGGCCCACCGCGTGGTGCTAGCCGGCGACCACTGCCAGCTGCCGCCCACCGTGAAAAGCGTCGAGGCCATGCGCGGCGGGCTGGGGCGCACGCTTATGGAGCGCATCGTGGCCAGCAATCCGCAGGTGGTCACCCTGCTGGGCGTGCAATACCGCATGCATGAGGACATTGTGCGCTTCTCGAGCCAGTGGTTCTATGGCGGCCAGGTGCAGAGTGCCCCCGAGGTGCGCCACCGCGGCATCCTCGACCTCGACACGCCCATCACCTGGGTAGACACCGGCACGCTGGCCGGCGACGGCGACGAGATGACCGTCGTGGAGCAGACCACGGCCACCGGCGGCCGCGTGAACCGCGCCGAGGCCGAGCTGACGTTGCAGACACTGGAGCGGTATGTGGAGCGCATCGGCCGGCAGCGCATGCTCGACGAGCGGCTCGACGTGGGCATCATCTCGCCCTACCGCGCCCAGGTGCAGCATCTGCGCCACCTGCTCAAGCAGCACCCCGCGCTGCGCACCCTGCGGCGGGCCATCACGGTGAACACCGTCGACGGCTTCCAGGGGCAGGAGCGCGACATCATCGTCATCAGCCTCGTCAGGGCCAACGCCGAGGGGCAAATCGGCTTTCTGCGCGACCTGCGCCGCATGAATGTGGCCATCACGCGCGCCCGCATGAAGCTCATCATCCTGGGCGATGTGGCCACGCTCACGCGCCACCCCTTCTATGCCCGCCTGCACGCCTACGTCGAGGCGTTGAACACGCGTGGCAGGGAATAAGGGTAGTGTTTGCCGGGGTCAGTGCCCGTAGCCGTTCTGGTGGCGGTAGTTGTTGGGCGACTGCCCCAGGTGCTTTTTCACGTATTTTCCGAAGAACGACAGGTTGCTGAATCCGAGTTCGGCGGCTATCTCCTTGATGGTGAGGTCGCTGTAGAGCAGCATCTGCTTGATGCGCCCCACCATGTTCAGCGCAATCAGGTCGCCGGCCGTCTTGCCGGCGTGCTGGCGGCACACGCTGGTGAGATATTTGGGCGACACGCACAGCTGGTCGGCAAACCAGTTGACGCTGCGCGAGCAATGCGTGCCCACGGCCAGCAGCGCCATAAAGCGCCTGAACAGTTTGTCGCCCTGGCGCAGCATGTCGAGCTGTCGCGACTGCCCCAGGTGGCTGTTCACGCAGTTGAGCAGGTCGTAGGCATAGGCGCGCAGCAGGAAGCTCACCGAGTCGCGGCTGTAGTTGGTCTCGGCGTGCGAGAGCTTGAAGTCGGCCAGCTCGTAGTATTTCTCGAGCAGCGTCACCTCGTCGGGCGTGAAGTGAATCACCGGGTGGGCGTGCACCTGCATGGCGGCGTCGAAGAGCGTCTTGTTGATGAAGTTGAATCCGGCATCGGGTGTCACGGCGCAAATCTTGCACGAGAAGTCGTCGGTGCGGCTCACCAGGTCAACCACCGTGGAGGCGTGCACAAACAGCGCCTCGTGGCGGCACAGGCGGTGAAGGGTGGAGTCGAGGCGCACCTCCAGCTCGCCCTGCAGGCAGAACACCATGGCGATGAACTTCACTTTGAACACCCGTGCCAGGTTGGGCACACTGGTGATGTTGTCGGCAAAGAACATCTCGCCGTCGTAGTAGCGCGTGGTGGGTGCGTCGATCGATGGCACCTCGCTGAAGTCGATTTCCTTGATCATGGCAGTGGGCTGAGGCCGTGAGCCGGATGCAAGATGCGGGATTCAAGCCGCTGTCGATGGCACGGCAGCGCGTCGTTGAATCCCGCATCTTGACTCTCTCGCATCGCGGCGTTTATTTATAGCTTTCCATATAGATGTTGATGAGCTGCTCCTTGTTGAGGAAGCGCGGGTCGAGGTCGAGCATGGCGCTGCCGGTGGCAATGGCATTGTCGGCAAAGCGCTCGAAGTCGGCCATGGTGATGCCCCAGTCGCTGAGGCGTATGTTGTCGACGTTGCACGAGCGCTTCATCACCTCGAGGGCGTCGAGGAAGTCGCTGGGACGCGCGCTCTTCACCTGGCGCATCTTCTCGGCCATCTTCATGTAGCGCTTCATGGAGTCGTTCTTGAACGTCTTGAAGTAGGCGGCGCTGATGGCGATGAGCCCGGCGCCGTGAGGCAGTTTGGGGAAGTAGGCGCTCATGGCGTGCTCGAGCGCGTGCTCGCCGGTGCAGCAGCTGGTGCTCTCCACCATGCCCGCCAGCGTGCTCGCCCAGGCCACCTTGATGCGTGCCCACATGTTGTTGCCGTCGGCCACGGCCACCGGCAGATATTTGTACAGCAGGCGTATGGCCTCCAGGGCATAGAGGTCGCTGATGGGGGTGTGCGCCTGGCTGATGTAGCCCTCGGCGGCGTGGAAGAAGGCGTCGAAGCCCTGATAGGCCGTGAGGATGGGCGGCACGGTGAGCATGAGTTCTGGGTCGACGATGGCCGTGTGGGGGAAGATGAGCGGCGTGCCGAAGCCAATCTTCTCGTTGGTGTCCTCGTTGGTGATCACGCCCCACGGGTCCACCTCGGTGCCGGTGCCAGCGGTCGACGGAATGGCGACGATGGGCAGAGCCTTGGTCACGGGCTGGCCGCCGCCGGTGCCGCCGCGCACATATTTCCAGAAGTCGCCGCCACCCATGCCCACGGTGATGGCGATGGCCTTGGCGGTGTCGATGCTGCTGCCGCCACCCAGGCCAATCACAAAGTCGCATCCGCACTGCTGGCAGACGGCGGCTCCATCCATCACATGGCCCTTGATGGGGTTGGACAGCGCGCGGTCGAACACCTCGGCTTCAATGCCGCTCTGGCGCAGCTGGTCGAGCAGCGTGTCGAGATAGCCATGCGTCTTCATGGCTGTGCCCGACGAAACCACCACCAGCGCGCGGTGGCCAGGCAGCGGAATGGAGTGCAGATTCTTCAATTCCCCAGCACCGAACACCAGTCGGGTGGGGATGTTCAGGCCGAATTTCATTTTTCCTCTCATAGCGGTATCTGGGTTAAAGAGCCCTCGAGTAGGGGGCTTGATGAAACGTAAGGTGATTTATAGATGGTGGTAAAATTATAAAATAAAAAGCAAACGGCCAAATAATGGCCGTTTTTTTGAATGTTTTTTACATTTCAGGCTTCGCACTGGCAGGCCTTGAAGGCGCTGCGGCGTGCCCGCCTTCGGACAAAAGCGGGTCAATGGGGTCGGAGGTTATTGTCCCGCTTTTGCCTGTTGTGCTGGAAGCTCTGGATGCTCTGGCAGGGGTCAAAGCTGCTTCTGGGCTTTGGCGATTTTCTCGTTACTCTTGATGATTTTCTCGTTGAGATTCAACACCTTTTTCTCGGCCTTTATCTTCTTTTTGGGGTCGGTGATGGTGGGGATTTCGGCCTGCGTCTTCTCAATCTCGCGGCGATACTTCTCGATGTTGTTGTTCTCCTTCTCGATGGTCTTGTGGGCCTTTTCGCGCCGTTCGGCCTCCTTTTGCTGTTTTTTGGCCTCTTTTTGCTGCTTCTTGGCGGCTTTTTCGGCCTCTTTGGCTTTCTTCTTGGCTTCTTTCTGGGCCTTCTGGGCTTCCTTGGCTTGCTTTTTGGCAGCCTTCTCGGCCTCTTGTTGCTCCTTGAGGGTCTTCTTTTGCAGTTCGGTGGTGAGCACCTGCGGCTGGGCCGGCGAGGCAATCAGTGGCGTGGCGCCCGAAAGCAGCAGCGCCGCGCACGATGCCAAAACAATTAGTTTTTTCATTTCAGTTCAAATTTTATGTTCGTGTTCCGATGTTTTCAATCGGCAAAAATAGTGCTATTTTCTCAACAATACGCAGTTTTGACAAAGTTTTAGATTCTTAAACGACAAATAGATGTGGATAGGGGAGAAACAGACGAGAAATTAGACAAATGAAACAAGTGCTTGACTCGGATGTCAATTTGTTTAATTTGTTGTTTTAAAAAATGTGTGGTCGGCGGAATCCGATGCAACATCGTCGACATGCTGCGAGGGTAGGGCCATGACCTGTCATGGCCGGGTGGCTGCGTCAAGGCCAATGCCGTGTTTGTCCTACGTCTATCGACGTAGGTTCGCGAGAGTT
>CAMVDK010000250.1 GCA_947166165.1 uncultured Porphyromonadaceae bacterium | reverse complement strand
CCGGCGAGTCGTACTCGTCGAAAATCAGCACCACGCCGCGGCCCGTCTGGCGGTGGGCGGCGGTAACGATATAGCGCAAACGGTCGCCCAGACCATCGCTTTCGGGATGACGGCCATAAACCATCTCATACCCTCGCAACAAGTCGCTCAACGTGTTGCGCACCGCCTGTGCAGTGTCGTGTTTTGCCATTGACATGTCGAAATGCAGCACGGCGTGCGGCGCCCACTCGGTCTCGAGGCTGTCGATGGCCAGCCCGGCGAACAGCTCGCGGTGTCCCAGGAAGTAGTGCTTGAGCGTGGAGCACAGCAGCGTCTTGCCGAAGCGGCGCGGACGGCTCAGGAAGATGGAGTCGCCGAACCGGTTGGCCAGCTCCCACACATAGCGCGTCTTATCGACATACACAAACCCGCCCTCGCGAATCTGCTTGAAATCCTGCTTGCCCACCGGGTAACGGCGGAATCCCTGATTATCCATAGCCTTCTCTCTTTTGCTTTAACTTGCAAAGTTACGGATAAATTAATAATCGACAATGGATAATGGATAATTTTTTTCCGGAGCGACAGGCGGCGGGGCGCAAGGTCGCTATCACCCATTGCCTTTAGTTGTTTTCTTTCTCATTTGGAATTATCGGCTTGTTGATTTCCTTTTTTGGTAACTATCGCCTTAAGATTAATCAGAACATCAGTTGTTTGAATCTCTGTGTTATGTCCTTTCTTATAGATTCGTCAAAAGCATAAAGCCAAGGCGAGATTCGAGTTCATCGAATGACCCGACCAAAGTGTCTATACTCGGCGGAAACTGCCTGAAAAATCGAGTTTCCGCCGAGTATGGCAGGCGTGTAAGAATTTGACTTGGCAAGAAATTAAAACAACCATGACAACTGGGAGACAACATTTTGTTGCAAGTTGTGACAGTTGTGCTTGATTGGCTCACCTGCAAAACCCTGTGTTTGTGGCGACAAATAGCACTCGGAGAGTACTTATCGGCTCATGCAAAGGCAACCACAATGTGGCTGACGTGCCGGGGGCGAACTGCACCAGCCCGTCGGTGAGTTCGGCCTCGTGAAATGCAAGCATCAGCCGGTTGGCCTCGGCAAGTTGCCGCTCGCCATGGGCCGACTCGAATGCCGTCAACCACTGGCTCACGCTGTGACTGTCGGCTGCCGTCATTGCAGTTGCCGCCACCAGCCACATAAGTGCTTGAATCATTATGCGTTTGCTTATAGCTCAGAACGTGTTTCCTTGCAATATTACGCTGTCACAGCCCATCGGCCGCCGATGGCCACCGCTGTGGGGCTCCGGCTGCGCTACTGCCTCGGCACTCCCAGCTCGTGCATCTTGCTGGAGAGCCATTGCTCGTCGTCGGCGACGGCCTTCCCGTTTGGCGAGGCCTCGGCCACTTGCATGAACGCTTGCATCTGCTGGTCGTAGCCGGCATACACCACATCGATCAGTTCCGATTGCTTCACAATCAGCTTCACATCGCCCCCGGCGCTCTCCATCGCGGCCGTCAGCTCGTTGAGTGCTACGGCATAGGGCTTGTAGGCGCGGAGCACCTTGTCGAACTGCGCCCGCCATTGGTCGGTGGTCCAGCTTGCGCCTTCGGCCTTGGCTTGCTCCACGAGCAGGGCCAGCGTGGCATCGGGTCGCGCCTGCTCGGCCACCACGAGCTGCGACGAGTCGGGCTGGTCGGTCGTCGTGGTGTTTGTGCCGCCACAGGCGGTGAGCAAGGCGGCTCCGGCGGTGGCAATCATCGATAGATATTTGTTCATCATCTTTGTCGGTTTGAGTGTTAGGGACATTTCCGGCTGCAAATTTAGCCTTTTTTCGTCAATCGGCGAGTGTCGCACGGCGTTTTTCGGCAACATCAGGCGATTCCGGGCCAGCTGTGCGGTGGCCGCGACGGGTCCACGCTGCAGCCCGCGGGGCGGCGGCGACCTGACCTCTGTTTTTTGAACGCATCGAAAAACAATGAAGAAAAAAAGTGGGAAATATTTTGGTCGTTAAGCAGAAAAAGCGTAATTTTGCAAATTCATTAGCAAAACCTTCTGCCCCCATCCATAACCATGGGGGCGTTAACGAATCAATCAATAACATAACTCAGTCTTATGAAGAAGTATCTACTCAGCGCATTATCGGTCTGCGTGGTGCTATGCGCCTCGGCCGTGCAGCGCGATGTGCCGCAAGAGGCGGCCCCGGCACCCGTTCAGCACCAGATTCAAGACGCCACTGCCGCCATGGAGGCAAGCGTGGCCACTGCATCGCACCGCGCCCCCCGGCGCATCAAGACGCCCGTCACCAAGGCGAGCGACCTCGTGGGCAGCTACAGTTGGAGTTACAAGACCGCCGAGGATATCGCTCCCACGGCCGACGACATCGCCACCTGGAGCACCGGCACCAAAGTGGTGCGCATCTACGATGCCAACGACGACAACAACACATTCAAAATCGCCGGCATGTTCGACGGCATCCTCACCGCCAAGCTCGACGTGACCACCTACAGTTATCCGCTAATCATCGTTGACAAGAACCTTGTGGCGGCCTACAACCAGTACTACGGCGGAGGCTATCAGGTGCGCGGCGTGTGCTACAACCCCAACACCGGCGGCTACTTCTACACACAGCTGCGCGCCTTCATCTACGACGACGAGATTGAGTGGGTCGACAACATCTGGATGGTGAAATACGGCGGGCAGAGCAGCAGCGGCACGAGCACCATCATCGGCCCCATGGTGAAGCCAGGCAGCCTGATGACGGCCAACACCACGTCTAACGCCGTGATGACCTACCACTACGACGACTTCGACTTCGGCTCGGCGCTCCACGTGAGCGAGGACGCCAACTATGTGGTGAGCATCGACAACTTCGCCGACATCGCCGTGAACCCGGTCACCATCAAGCTCAAAAAGGACAAGACCTGGGTTGCCGACAAGGTGATTCTCTACGCCAACGACAACGGCACCTTCGTGCTCTATGGCGTGACCGGCGACAATGTGCTCTCGCAACTCACCGGCACAGGCACCAACACCACACTCACCTCGTCGACCAACTGGACCGGCGAAGACCCGCACACCGAGTTCTGGATTGGCAACTGCGAGCCATTCACCATCACCCTGCTCGAAGGCCGGTTCACCTATCCCGGCCAGTCGAACCCCGATCCGGCGCTCTATCTGCTCGGCTCGTTCAACGGCTGGAGCAGCAACACCCAGGAACCCCTCACGCTGGCGGCCGACGGTCAGTGGACCATCACCAAAGAGATGGAGGCCGGGTCGGAATTCAAGTTCCACAACGAGTATGACCAGTGGATTGGCGCACTGGCCGACGCCACCGTGGTGGCCGCCAGTGGCGAGCCAATCATCGTGAGCATCGGTGCAGGCACGCAGAGCATCCAGATTCCCGAGTCGGCCACGTGGACCATCGCCGCCGACCTCAACACGATGCGCGTCACCCTCACCAAGGCCGCTGTCGAGGTGGCAGGCGACCTCACCGGCGATGGCAACGTCGACATCGAGGACGTCAACGCCCTCATCAATCTGATTCTGGAGAAAACCACCGCCGACCAGATAGCGGGCAACCCCGACCTCGACGGCAGCGGAACCACCGACATCGGCGACGTGAACGCGCTCATCAACATCATCTTGCGTAATTGACGGCGTCTGGCCGCCGACTTGAACGGCGACGGCACCTGCCTGAATATTCCAGGGCACGCGGGCTGACCTGCGCGCCCTGTTTTTTGGGCAGTGCGCAAACAAGACAAAACGACAAAAACCTTTGACCCGAGTTGCCAAAAGAACCCACCTAAAGTGGACTCAATAATTCACCCTTGTGTCAATTAGTCAGCCACCACTTTCCAGTCGCTGATGGTGCGTGTGTCGCGGTCGAGGATGACGCCCACTTTCACCTTCGGGCGCGGGTCGTTCCAGTAGGGGATGAGGTAGTTCTTTTCATCGATCTGCGCCAGAGCGTCATCCACTGTGGCCGCGCCGTCGATTTTCAACTCCAGCACATAAACGCGGTCGCGTGTGCGCATCACCACGTCGCAGCGGCCCCGGGCGTTCTTCACCTCGGTGTCCACGTTGATGCCGATGGCATCAAACAGCACATGGAGGATGGTCTCGAAGTCGCGCTCGGTCTTGTTGCTCAGGTGGTAGGGCAGCG
>CAMVDK010000249.1 GCA_947166165.1 uncultured Porphyromonadaceae bacterium | reverse complement strand
CGAAAATTCGTACCCGCCGAGACATTTCATTACGTGAAATCTTGGGATTTTATGGCTTATACTTATGCAAAGAAAAATGTTATTTTGTCTGCTGATGTTTTTGTGCTTATTCTGCCAACAGGGTCTTGCACAAGACAGCCCTACAGGAAAACCCGACACCCGACACATCGACATGGGCACTCTTCAAGTACCCAAGCCACATCGTATCATCGATGTTCCCGAGGCGGAGTACAACACCATCAGCGGGTCGCTTACCATCACGCTCGATGCTTCCTGCTACAGCGAGTACACCATCACGCTGTCATCCGGCTACGCCAACATATTCAATGCCACAACGAATCGAAAGCATTTGCTCACTCAACGCGAATGACACGAATTATGCGGATTCAACTCATTCATCATCAAGTTCAATTCGTGTAATTAGCGCAATTCGCATGAAGATAATCTCACTTACATCAGCCTAATCTAACTCACCATCGGCACACTGGCCCGACTGGCAGCGCCGCACAGCGTCGGTGCTGCCAGACGCGCCACCCGGGGTAAAGCATCTCGAATTGTTGCAGATGGGGCCGGAGAGGCGTATTACTTCAGCAGAACAACCAACTGCTTTTATCCATATTTTCCTGCCGCGAGGCTCGGCGTGCCATCCTCATCACGAGCCTGGCAGCCTGACCAATCCAGAATCGCTATGACCACTACACATCACCACCATTCCACCCGCGTGCTGGCGCTGCTGATTGCCGCGGCCACGCTTATCACTTTGGCAGCCCGGGCCGATGTGGCCTTCCCGCCGGAGCAATACGTCAGCCACACGCTCCCGGTGCTCTACATCACCACGGCCGACAGCGTGCCCATCACGAGCAAGACCGAATATGTGGCCGGTGGCTACTGGCTCGACGACATGGGTCTGCCAGGCGTTGAGCGCGTGGGCAGCCCCGACAGCCTGCAGCCGCTCCAGATACGCGGTCGCGGCAACTCGTCGTGGACCCACGCCAAGAAGCCCTACCGCATCAAGCTCGGCGAGAAGACGCCCCTGCTGGGCATGAAAAAGAGCAAGCACTTTGTGCTGCTGGTGGAGTGGCGCGAGGGGCAGGGACGCATCAACTGGGAGACCGGGTTCTACGTCAGCCGCCTCATGGGGCTGCCGTGGACGCCGGAGCATCACCCCATTGAGCTGGTGCTCAACGGCGAATACCAGGGCCTCTATTTCCTGACGGAGAACATACGCGTGGACAAGGGCCGGGTGAACATCACCGAGCAGGCCGACGGGGCCACCGGCGACGAGGAAATCACCGGCGGATGGCTGTGCGAGATCGACAACTACAACGAGGACGGGCAGGTGCGCATCTACGACCGCAACACGGGCAAAATACTGAGGCACACCATCCACTCGCCCGAAGTGCTCTCGGAGCAGCAGCGCGCCTACATCACCGACCTGATCAACACACTCGACCGCGCCATTCACTGCCGCGACAAGACATCGACCGAGTGGGAGCGCTACATCGACATCGACCTGCTGGCGCGCTACTACCTGGCCAACGAGATTGTCGACGAGATTGAGTGCTTCGGCGGCAGCTGCTACTGGTGGAAAGACCGCGGCGACTCGAGCAAGATTGGCTTCGGGCCGGTGTGGGACTTCGACTGCGCGGGCATGAGCTGGAGCGTGCCTCACTTCTGCTACGAGAACCACGAGGGCGACGTGTATGTGGACCGCAACCACTGGATAGCCGAGCTGATGAAGTTCCCGCGCCTGCAGCAGCGGGTGCGCGAGCTGTGGCAATGCTACGACGACTCGGCCGCCGCCGACGTGCGCCAGCACGCCGAGCAGTTTGCACGGCGCGTGCGCGCGGCCCACTACCAGGACGTGCTCCGCTGGATTGACTGGCTGGGCGAATACCCCTACCACGACATCGAGCTGCGTGGCAAGCGCTTTCTCGACCGCCTGGAGAGCCACCGGCAGTGGCTCAACGAGCAGTGGAGCCGCCCGGCCGACCTGATTGGCGACGCCAACGGCGACGAGTGTATCGACAGCCTCGACGTGGCTGTGGTGGCCGGCCGCCTGCTGGGGCTGCCCGTCGACACACTGGTCATGGCCAACGCCAACGCCTACTGCGACGACACGCTCGACGTGAGCGACCTGGTGGGCGTGGAGCGGCAGGTGTTCCATCAGCTGCATCCGGCCGTCCTGCTGACCTATCCGCAGCTGCTGCCCTACGGCCAGAGCGACAAGGCCATTGACCCGCATCTGCAACTCGCGCTCACTGCCGGCGGCGGCAGCGACACGCTCCGCCTGGGTGGCGCGGAGCCGCCCATGGTTGAGCTGCGCGTGAATGGCGGCATACATCTGGCCGCCATGCAGTTCGACGTGGTGACACAAGGAGCCACGGTGTGCCGGGTGGAGGCTGGCGGCACCACGGGCCACCGCGCGCGATGGGCACACGCCGCCACCGCCGACTCGGCATCGCGGCTCACACGCGTGGTGATCTACAGCGACAGCCTGGCCAGCCTTCACTGCTCCGACCTGCGCATCGCCATCACCCTTGCCCCCGACACCGCCGGCGCCCCCTCGCTGCCCCACACCATAGCCATTGCCGGCGCACGGCTTGCCGAGGCCGACATGTTTCCACACAGCATCGCTCCGGTGGCCGCCGCCATCGTCTGGCAGCCGGCGGCCCGGCAAGGCGACCTCGACGGCGACGGGCGCGTCGACATCGTGGACCTGAACCTGCTGCTCAACGTCATTCTTGAGTTGGCCGCTCCACCCGCCGGCACCGACTGCGACCTCGACGGCGACAGCGTGGTCGACATCGCCGACGTGAACCGGCTCATCAACCTCATTTTGAGCGCCACGCCTGGCGGCAGCGACGGTTAACGTATGTTAAACACTAGATAATGTTGAGTTTATTTGTAAAAGTGTCAGTAACTTTGCGAACAACAACGGCGGACTCCACACATTGCACCGCAATCGGCTTGAGCAATCGATAGATTCCGCCCAAAACGACTACCTAAAACCCCATTTATTCGTTAAAAATAAAACATCATGAAACGAGTTTTATCATTACTGATGCTTTCGCTGGCCCTGTGTCCCAGCTTGAAGGCATACTACTATTTCACGTTCGACAACGTGCGCTATTGCTTCGACCCCGAAAGCACGATCAACTACATGACGGTGTCGCCGACGTCCGACTTCAGGTATGGCCTGCCCATGATGCACGACAGCGCCCCCACCAGCGGCATGGACATGGAGAACAACTATGCGGGAGTCACCGACGTGGTGATTCCGGCCTCGGTTGAATACTACGCCTACGACGCGTCGTGGGACAACTTCGACCCCAGCCAGAGCGTCAACTACGCTGTGCTGGGAATCGACGAAGGGGCCTTCGCCTTTGCCAACGCCGGCCAAGGGCTGACGTCGATCGCCCTTCCCCCCAGCCTGCGTTCGGTGGGCTATCTGGCCTTCTACGGCACACCCATCGAGCGGGTCGACATCACCGACCTGGAGGCCTGGTGCAACATCCGGTTCTTGATGTACGAAACGACGTATGGCCACGACGGTGCCTACTCCGACTACATCGCCACCACCCCCACCGGCACCTGGCACCGCAACTTGACTTACGGCGAGGTGACCGACGTTGTGGAGCCTAACGGCGAGCTGTGGCTCAACGGCCAGCGGCTCACCGACCTCGTGGTTCCCTCTACAGTCCAAGCCATCGGCAACTACGCTTTTCTTGGCTGCCAGCAACTGCTCACGGCCACCATTCCCGCCTCGGTGAGCCAAATTGGCGACATGGCGCTGGCCGGCTGCACCGGGCTGCAGCAACTGCAAGTGGAGGCCAGCGAGCCTCCCGCGCTGGGCAAACAGGTGTTCCGCGACATCGACACCGAAGCGTGCACACTCCAAGTGCCCGCCGATGCGGTCGAGAAGTATCGGGCAGCTGAGCAGTGGAGCGCGTTTGGCAACATTGTGGAAATCGGCTCAACCACACCGAGCATCAACGCCGACGTGAACGGCGACGGCCGCGTCGACATCGACGACGTGAACATCGTGGTGAACAAGATACTGGGCAAGTGACCCGCGTCGGCACGCCGCCGCAGGCGTGTGTGACGATATGAGGGTGTGTCATAATTATGGTGTTTCGGAAAAAAGGCCGCCTATCGGCGGGAAA
>CAMVDK010000248.1 GCA_947166165.1 uncultured Porphyromonadaceae bacterium | reverse complement strand
GTGCGCCTAACCCCATGCCATTCAACACGCTTTGAATGATTTTCGGCACAATGTTGTGTATTCCGAAAATAATGACTAACTTTGCCGTTTGAAACAAATGCTTGCAACAAAAATATGAATCTCCATCCCATCAGCACCGCCCGGCGCGTTGTGGCCACGATGATTGTGGCGCTGGCCGCCAGCCTCACCACCCAGGCCAGCGACTTCGTGGTCGATGGCATCGCCTACAACATCAACAGCGACAGCACCTCTGTGACCGTGGTGGCCACCAACCTCCGTGCCGCCGACAATTATGCCGGCCTCACCTCGGCGGTCATCCCGAGGCGCGTCAACCCCGACAGCGTCAGTTCGTATCTGGTCACCGCCATCGACGAGTTTGCCTTCTATGGTTGCACGACACTCGAGTCGGTCAGCATCCCGTCGTCGGTCGATCGCATCGGCGACCGTGCTTTCGCACACTGCCCCTCAATCCGAAACATCGAGGTCAATGCCAGCAACCGCACCTTCGACTCGCGCAACAATTGCAACGCCATCGTCCGCAGGGCCGATGCCACCATCATCGCCGGATGCTCGAGCACAACGATGAACTACACCATCACCGCCATCGATGCCTTCGCCTTCAGCGGCTGCACCAACCTCATGACGCTGCGATTGCCGTCGGCGCTCTCGCGCATCGGCTACGAAGCCTTCGAAGGCTGCACCAGTCTCATGGCCGTCGCACTGCCGGCCTCGCTCAGCGAGATTGGTTACCGGGTGTTTGCCGGCTGCGACAATTTGAGCGAGATCACCGTCAACCCCGGCAACTCGCTCTTCAGCTCGCCCGACGACTGCAATGCCGTGGTCGAGACCGCTTCGGGCACCATCGTGGCCACCTGCAGCAAGAGCGTCATCCCGGCCGGCGTCAAGCGCATCGGCTACGAGGCCTTCAGCGGATGCGGAGGACTCACTTCCTACGTCATCCCCGACTCTGTGACCCGCATCGGACACTACGCCTTCCGCAACACCACGACGCTCGGCAGCATCGACATCCCGGCCACCGTCGACTCGTTCGGCGACCGTGCCTTTGCCGGCTGCACCGCTCTGCGCACCATCGTGTCGCGCATCGAGCAGCCCGACCAGGCCAGCTACTACCTGCTCAACACCTTCGAGGACGTGGACACGCTCGAGTGTAACGTCTACGTGCCCAGTGGCACCGTCGACCTCTACAAGGCCACCATGCCCTGGCAGCCGTTCTTCCACATCCTGCCCATTCCCAGCAACCTTCGCGGCGACGTGAACAACGACGGCGTGGTCGACGTGGTCGATGTCAGCATCTTGATTAACATTGTGCTCGGCAAGGACTCGGCCGACAAATACGAGCGCCGCGCCTACATCCTGGGCAACGACTACATCGATGTGACCGACGTGAACGCACTCATTAACATCATTCTCAACTCCTGAATATGGCTACAAAAAGACACTTTTTCATCCTGCTCGCCGCCTTGCTGCTGGCAACCACCGCGGCATGGGCCGACGACAACAACGACAAAAATCTGTTCAACCACATGAGTGTGGGAATCAATATTGGCACCAACGGCGTGGGGGGCGACATCGGGCTGCCCATCACCAACCTGCTTGGACTCAGAGTAGGCTACAACTGGGTGCCGCGCGTGAAGTTCTCCGACGAGGTCGACATTGAAACCATCGACGGCAGCGGCTTTGGGAGCGAAGAGGTGGAAGGCAAACTGAATATGGGCACCTTCCACGCCTTGATCGACGTGTATCCCTTCCGCAACAATCACGGCTTTCACATCACCGCCGGAGCCTACTTGGGCCAGGGAGGCGTGGTCGACATCTACAACAAGGTGCCCGGCTCGCTGTTGAGCACCTACGAGCGCAACCAGGTTGCCCCCAATCCGGCCGGAGTGGCCTTTGGCGACTATCTGCTCACGCCCGACAAAAACGGTAACGTGAACGCCTACATGCGCGTGGCCAAATTCCGGCCCTACCTGGGTGTCGGCTTCGGTCACGCGGTGCCAAAAGGGCGTTTCACGTGCCAGTTCGACATGGGCGTGCAGTTCTGGGGCAAGCCGAGCGTCTGGATCAATGGCGACGGCGGCGAGCACGAAGTCGAGAAGAGCGACTTCGACAGCGAGCCGAACAAGTTCTTCAAGTTCGCCACCAAGCTCTCGGTCTACCCGGTCATCAACCTGCGCATTGTGGGGCGCATCTTCTGATGACTGCCCGCCGAGCCACATCAACCCCGACCGTCCTGCCATGAAACGCCCCACCGACGCGTCGATCATCGTCACCTACCGCTGCCCGATGCACTGCCAGATGTGCAACATCTGGGCGCACCCCACGCGAGCCGACGAAGAACTGCGTCCCGACGAACTGCGCTGGCTGCCGAAACTCAAGTTCATCAACATCACCGGCGGCGAGCCCTTCGTGCGCGACGACCTGGCCGACATCGTGCGCGTGTGCTATACGCGCGCGCCGCGCATCGTCATCTCCACCTCCGGCTGGCTGGAAGACCGCGTCGTCGACCTGGCCCGTCAGTTCCCCGACATCGGCATCCGCATCAGCATCGAAGGCCTCTCGCTGAAGAACGACGAGCTGCGCGGCCGCCCCGGCGGCTTCGACCGAGGGCTGCGCACCCTGCTCACCCTGCGCGAGATGGGGCTGAAGGACATCGGCTTCGGCTGCACCGTGTCGAACCACAACAGCACCGACATGCTCGCGCTCTACCAACTCGCGCGGCAGCTCGGCCTGGAGTTCGCCACCGCTGCATTCCACAACTCATTCTACTTTCACAAGCACGACAACGTGATCACCAACCGCCAGCAGGTGGTCGACGACTTCAACCAGCTCATCAACTGGCAACTGGCCGAGTGGCACCCCAAATCGTGGTTCCGCGCCTACTTCAACATGGGTCTGGTGAACTACGTGCAGGGCGGCCGGCGTCCACTGCCCTGCGAAGCCGGAACGATGAACTTCTTCATCGACCCCTGGGGAGAGGTGTGGCCGTGCAACGGGTTGGAAGAGAAGTGCTGGCAGCAGTCGATGGGCAACATCAGGCAGACACCCGACTTCGACACGCTCTGGAACAGCGACCAGGCCCGGCAGGTGCGCCAACTCGTGGCAGACTGTCCCAAGAATTGCTGGATGGTGGGCACCGCTTCGCCGGTCATGCACAAATACATCAGCAAACCCGCCAGATGGGCCTTGCGCAACAAGTGGCGCAATATGCGAGGTCTGCCGGCTGAAACCATCGACAATGGATAAGAGAAAACTGAACATGATGGCGGCCGCAGTGATTCTGGCTGGCTGCCTTTGCGCTTTGGCCTATATGATACACAAAGACTTGACTGGCACTCCCACCAGCGGTGCCGACACCGAAACGCCCGCCTTCGAGGCCACTCCGAAAGTCGTGGTCGACTCCACCGAGCAGGTGCTGGCCTACTATCCCCAGTTCACACGCATCGACCTGGTGTGCGGCACGATGCCCTCGCAGGACGACACGACGGTGATATTCTGCGCCGAGGCGGCTTTCACCCACGAGTTGCTCGACACCTTCACGCACACCAACATCGACGGCGACCACGTGAGCGGCGGAAAACGCTACTCCGGCGCCCAGTGCAAGGACAACAGCGGGGCCTTTGTCTGGTGGAAAGGGCATTGGAAGTTTGTGCAAGGCGACTACAGCGCCGCCCTCGACGACGCTGCCAGCAATGCCGGCATGGGCTTCGGACAGGCCAGCATCATCCACCACGGCAAACGGGTCAAGAAGTTGTGGCGCGGAGGTGTGAACCAGTACAGAGCCTTGTGTGAGAAAGAGGGCAAACTATGCATCGTCGACTCGCGCAATGCCGTGCCATACGCCGACTTCGTCGACATGCTCGAGAACTACGGTGTCGACGAGGCACTGTATCTCGACATGGGTGGCGGCTGGAACCACTCGTGGTGGCGCGACGCAAAGGGCAACGTGCACGAGATTCATCCCCGCATGGGCGGCAATTTCTGCACCAACTGGATCACGTTCTACTCCGACTGACGGTCAAAAACTCTTTTTTTCAACAAGGAAAAAATGAAAGTTGTCGTCGCCGGTACCCGAGGCATTCCCGACATCCCCGGCGGGGTGGAGACCCACTGCCAGCAATTGTACCCGCGTCTGGTGCAGGTGGGGTGCGAGGTGACCGTGCTGCGGCGCGCGTGCTATGTGGCGAGCGATGCCGTCGCT
>CAMVDK010000247.1 GCA_947166165.1 uncultured Porphyromonadaceae bacterium | reverse complement strand
GGTTAGGCGCACCGGCGTGAAGGCGCAAGATGGCGTGTGCAGGCGCGGCTATTCGCTGGCCGTGTAGGCGTTGAGCAGGAGCTGATAGTGGCGTTGCTCGCCGAAGCGCGTGGCGGCCTGGCGAGCGATGGCGGCGTGGTCCCACCGGCGGTTCCAGGCTTGCTGCATGGCGCTGGCCAGCGCGTCGGCGTCCGATGGCGCGACGAGCAGGCCGCAGGAGTCGTCGACCAGCTCGGGGATGCCTCCCATGCGGGTGGCCACCACAGGCGTGCCGGAGCAGAGCGACTCGAGGGCTCCAAGCCCGAACACCTCCCACCACTCGCTGGGCATGACCGAGAACCGAGCCAGGTGAAGCAGGTTGTCGACCTCGGCAGGCGTGATGCGACCCAGCCACTCGATGTGGGAGCAGTGCGCGTAACGGCGGTGCAGGTCATCGGCCAGCGGACCGTCGCCGGCCACCTTGAGGGTGAAGGGCAGACGGGCGGCGGCTTGCAGCAGCGTGTCGACCCCTTTTTCGGGCGAGAGCCGGCCCACGTAGCAGCAGTAGTCGGCGCGCCCCTGCGCCACGGGCGACTGCCCGAGGCGGTCGGTGGGCATGAAGTTGTGGATGACGCGGATTTTGCTTTCGGGAATGTCGGCAGCGCTCAACTGGCGGGCCATGAACTCGCTGGGGCAGACGAAGGCATCGACCCATGGCAGCATGCGCTGACGGTTCCACTTGGTGGCCTCGAGCAGGGCGGCTATGCTGGCCGGCAGCGAGTGTTTCATGCACCGGTGGTTGACCACGTCGAGCGCGTGGTCGAGGCAGGCGGTGCAGGGCTTGCCGTCGCGCAGGCAGGAGTAGGTGGGGCAGATGATTTTATAGTCGTGCATGGTCCACACCACGCGGCAGCCATGCTCGTGGGCCAGTTGCGCCACGACGGGCGACAGATAGGAGTGCACGTTGTGCAGGTGCACCACTTGCGGCTCGAAGTCGGCCAGGGCTTGTGTGAAGGCTCGGCGGGTGTCGGCATCGCCCATCACGCGCCGCAGGTAACGCCATTTGTCGGCGGGCGAGCCGGCAAAGTCGACAGCGGGAGCCTGGCCCACGATGTGGGGGTCGGCGTCGTTGAGCGGGTACTCCATGGTGAACACGCCCACTTCGTGCCCCATGCGACGCAGCAGGCGTGCGGTGGCCATGGCCATCACGCAGTCGCCGCCGCGGGCATACCAGAATTTGTTGACGTGGAGGACGCGCATATTGAGTGGTGATTCAAGGTGAGACTGAGAAATCGGTGTGGCTGGATGCAGGCTGGCGCGCACTGCCGCTCACGGGGCCACGATGCCCACGATGCAATGCTCGGACGGAATGTCGCCCACGGCCTGCCGCAACTGGCGGCGAGTGGCTTTGCGCGGTTCCACGAGCAGCACCACGCGGGTGTCGCCGGTGTCGCTGAGCCGGAAGTGGGCTGCGGCGTCGCTCCAGTGTGCCATGGTGCGCACGTCGGCGTCGCAGCCGGCTTGCTGCAAGTGCTGCTCGAGCAGCGGCAGCCCGCGACCGGTGGCATCGGCGAGCAGCAGCGTGGCTGGCGAGGGCTGACGCATGGCGGTGCTCACGAGGTTGAGCCAGTCGTGGCCGTCGGCAAGCTCGAAGGCGTGTGGCTCGAGTTCGGCGGGCAGGTCGCAGGTCTGCTCCACCCAGTCGCGGCGGCGCTGGCGCCAAAGCAGCAGGACTGTGGGGCCGAGCAGGGCCAGCAGCAGGGCGATGATGAACACGACGATGGCTTTCGCCTTGTCGGGTTTCACCGCACTGTAGGCGTTGTCGAGGATGAAGCTGGGCGACACGTTGCTGCCGAGTTTGAGCAGGCTGCTCTCTTTTTTCTCGAGCAGGAAGACGTAGAGGTCGTTTTTCAGCTCACGGTCGCGCAGCAGGTCGTAGTACTGCTGCTCGGCGCCGGGCATCTGGTTGTACTTGCCCTGCGCGCTGCCGGCCACCGAGTGGATGGCGCGCAGCTTGATGCGCGCGGCCTCGATGTTTTTCTCGGCGCGCTTGATGATGCTCTCGCGCAGGGGTCGGATCTGCTGGTCGAGGGCCTCGAGGGCGGCGTTGCCGTCGGTGGCCGACTGCGCCAGCGTGCTGCGGCGGGCCACCAGTTCGTTGTACTGCGTGATGGCGGGGTCTTTCACCCCCTCGAAGGCTGGGAGCATGGCATTGGCATCGGAGCCGCGCAGCGTGGTGAGTATCATTTCGTAGACCATCATCTCGGCCTGTGCCTCGGCGGCTTCGGCCTGCGCCTGGGTCGACTGCTTGAGCCAGCCTTGCGCCTCGATGATGGGGTTGTTGACACCGGCGGATTGCTTGAACTGGGTGACGCGCCCCTCGCTTTGGGCGAGTTCCTGCTGCAGCTCGGCCAGACGCTGGTTCACGAAGTCGATTTCGGCCTGGGCTTTCTCGCTGCGACGGTCGGTGCGCTTCTGGTTGTAGGCGGCGATGATGGCGTTGATGATGTCGAGGCCGCGCTCGCGGTTGTCCTTGATGCTGAGCGAGATGGCATCGCCCTTCTTGTTCGCGACCTCGATTTCCACCTTCTTGAACAGCCAGTTGGCCATCTTCTGGTTGCTGGCCAGGTCGATGGTCATGTCGGTGTCGGCGTTGGCATCGAAATGCGCCGATTTGAGCAGCTGCACGTCGCCGTAGGGGGTCTTGACCGTGCAGGGCAGCGTGGCGCCGGTGGCGCTCCAGTAGCTGCTCCTCCACAGGCCCTTGGTGGAGGTGATGTCGGCTTTGCCCTGGTGGAGGTGGACCTTGATTTTCCAGCTGTCGGGCAGCGAGTCGAAGTAGGCGTCGGGCGCGTCGGCCAGCACGGGGCTGTCGTGATACATGAGGCGCTTGGTGAGCCACCCGGTGTGCAGCACATAGGTGCGGTTGAGGCCCAGGGCCTTGACGGAGCGGCGGTACACGTCGTTGGAAATCATCACGAGCCACTCGTTGTCGACGTTCGACGAGAATCCGCCGAGCGAGAACGAGCGCATCATCTGCGCCATGCCGCCCATCATGCGCAGGCCGGCGGTGGTCTCCTTGTCGTCTTCGATGAGCACCGACCCCTTGATTTTGTACTGGTCCTGCTTGTTGCAGGCATAGTAGGTGGCCAGGCCGAGCATGAGTGCCAGCGAGAGCAGGTACAACGGCCAGCCGCGGCGCATGGCGCGCAGCGGACGGCGAAGGTCGAGTGTGGGCGATGAGGAGGAAGTTGACATGTCAGTTGAGGGGTTTGGGATGAGGAGTTAGCGACGGGGCCTCGTCGGGCACGGCGATGCGCGTGCAGCCGATGTAGCCCAAGAGCATCATGGAGAGCAGCCCCCACGGCTGCATGAGCAGAGTGCTGGCCACATTCTCGATGAGCATGAAGGCGACGATGATGGCCGCCAGCGCATAGTGGAACCGGAACGGCTCGCCGTGGAGGCGCACCAGCCGCCTGAACGGCGCGAAGGCCCACGCCATGAACACCACGAAGAGCACCACGCCCACCACTCCGAATTGCGCCAGACTGGGATAGAAAGCGTCGCAGATAAAGTCGCCGAAGTCTTCCGACAGGCCATATATCTTGCTGATGCCATACTCGTGGTAGAGCTGCGAGTAATGGGCCTGCGAGGCATAGCTGGCAAACGAGGCCAGCCCCGAGCCCAGCGGAAACTCGCCTACGAGGATGAGCGCTCCGGTGACGTAGAGCACCGGGCGGGCAAACGACTCGGCCACCGAGGCGTCGATGGTGCCCGAGTAGCCGGTGAGGAAATAGTAGGAAAACTTGTTCCACGACACAGCCACCACGGCGGCCACCACGAGCGCCACGAGCGCCCAGTGTCCCGGCTTGGCGCCGCGAAGCATGGCCGGGCGGTAGAGCAGCAGGAAGAACAGGGTGACCACCGCCTCGCCATAGTATTTGGCACGCGTGCAGCCCAGCCCGATGGCGAGCATCGCCAGCGCCACGGCCATGTCGCGCCAGCCTATGCGCCCGTCGGAGTCGATCGAGCAGTAGAGCCACACCAGCAGGTCGACCATGCAGGTGGCCCCGAGATACATGATGTGCATGTCGAGCGTGTAGATGCGGAACACCGGCGTGGCATAGAGCACGAGCACCGTGGCGGTGTTGAGCAGTGTGATGCCCTTGAGGATGACCTTCTCGCCGTCGGTGAACCGCGGCTTGATGGCCACCACCACCATGAGCGGCACAAAGGGCTTGAG
>CAMVDK010000246.1 GCA_947166165.1 uncultured Porphyromonadaceae bacterium | reverse complement strand
AGGGTCACGTAGTCGCCCTTGAGCAGGCGGCGGTAGAAGCGGTAGAGCCACTTGCTGCGGTCTATGCGGTAGCCCGCCACCTGCGGGGTGCCCAGCAGGGCGGTCTCGAGCGTGGCGGTGCCGCTGGTCACCAGGGCCACACGGCTGTGGCGGACGAGCGGCCAGGTAGCGTCCTCGATGAGTGTGACCGGGGCATCGGCCAGCAACTGGCTGTAGAGCGAACGCTCGAGCCCCGGCGCGGCGGCCAGGGCGAGCTGGCAGTCGGGGTGACCAAGGGCCGCCGCGAGCATGGTGGGCAGGTTGTCGCGCACCTCCTTCACCCGCGAACCCGGAGCCAGGGCGATGATGGGCCGGCCGGGGTCGAGGCCGTGCGCGCGGCAGAAGGCCTCGCGGCTTGGCATCTGCTCCAGGGCGCGGCCTATTTCGAGCGCGGTGGGGTTGCCCACATAGGTGGCCTCATAGCCGTGGAGGCGGTAGAAGGCCGGCTCGAAGGGCAGGATGCACATCATCTGGTCCACATAGCGCTTGATGGCCTTCACGCGCCACTCCTTCCACACCCACACCTTGGGCGAGATAAAGTAGCACACAGTGATGCCCAGCCGGTGGGCGTGCTTGGCGATTTTCAAGTTGAACGATGGGTAGTCAATGAGCATCACCGCGTCGGGCTGCCACTGCGTGATGGCCTGCTTGGCCGAACGCATGAATCCCATGATGGTGCGCAAGTGGCGCGCCACCTCCAGAAAGCCCATGTATGCCATGTCGCGGTAGTGAACCAGCGGAGCCGTTCCGGCAGCAGCGGCCATCAAGTCACCTCCCAGAAAGCGGAATTCCGCTTCTGGGTCGCGCTCGCGCAACGCCTTCACCACTTCGGCGCCATGCAGGTCGCCCGAAGCCTCGCCGGCTATCAGGAAATATTTCATGCGTACTGATCTCTCTAGAATAAATCGGGGTGCAAATATAGACAAAAATCCGCGACTGGCAATCTAGACAGGCATAAAAAAGTGACCATGGCAATAATAAGGGTTGGTGCAATCAGAGCTTAGGGGTATGGCAATCGCCACCCGAAGGCGGGCTTGGCGGAGCGGTCCTCCTTTCGTATTGGCACACGGCCTTGGATGCCGACAAACACGCGCCGGGGAAAAAATCAAAGTAGTCGGAATCTCACCTTTTTTTCGAGATTCCGACCACTTTGAATAAAAACATCCATGCCCTATCTGCTTCAATCAATATTTCAATTATCAATTCAAATCACTGATAATAAAAACTTTATACAAACATCATCAAGAACCCCCTAGTCGCAAAAAATTCAAAGTAGTCGGAATCTCACTTTTTTTTCGCGATTCCGACTACTTTCGTTTTGCTGGTAATCATTTTTATTGTATATTTGCGGCACGAAACTAAAAAACGGAAGAGATTATGTTGATTGGTCGCAAGCAGGAACAACAAGAATTAAGACGCCTTTTTGCCTCTGATGAGGCAGAGTTAGCCGTCGTTTATGGTCGCCGCCGTGTGGGCAAGACCTATCTGGTCAATCATGCGTTTAACGATGATGAGTTCGTTTTGAAGGTTACAGGGTTGCACAATGCCCGCTTGGCAACCCAGCTGGAAAATTTTGTCAAAGCCTTACGTGAATACTCGGGTGATGAATCATGGGTTGTGCCTTCGAATTGGATGGATGCCTTTGACCAGCTCAAGACATACCTTAAAAACACGAGAACCGGCCACAAGCGTGTGCTCTTCATTGATGAGTTACCCTGGATGGACACGCGTGGAAGCCATTTTTTAGAGGCATTTGAGTGGTTCTGGAACAGTTGGGGCTGCAATCAGTCCGATCTGCTGCTTGTCATCTGCGGCAGTGCCACCAATTGGATCATCAACCGCTTGTTCAAGCAAAAAGGCGGCCTATATAACCGTGCTGGAAGCAAAATGTTCCTCAGACCGTTCACACTTGCCGAGACAGAACAGTACCTGACCAAACAAGGCATCATGCTTGAGCGCTACGAGATTGCACAAGTCTATATGATGATGGGCGGCATCCCATACTATCTGAAGCAATTAGAGCCGCGCCGCACGTTGGCAGACAACATCGACAACTGCTTTTTCAGGACCAACGGCAAACTCTGGGACGAGTTCGACAACCTGTATGACACGCTGTTTCTCAATTCGGAGGTATATGTGCGCATCGTTGAGGCCTTGGCAAGCAAACGGATGGGACTGACACGAGAAGAAATCATCTCATTATCCAAGTTGCCAGACAATGGCTCGACGTCTCAAGCGCTCAAGGATTTGGTGAAATGCGGCTTTGTTAGAGTTTACCAATACTATGGCCGCAAGACCAAAGGGCAGACCTATCAGCTTGCCGATTTCTTCACCTTGTTCTATTACCGCTTCATCAAGAACAATTACGGGCAAGACGAGCACTTCTGGACCCACATGATTGACAACCCCAAGAAGAATAATTGGTTAGGATATAGCTTTGAGCAACTGGTAAAAGAGCATATTGAGCAGGTAAAAGCCGCTTTGGGCATCGGTTCGGTGTTGAGCCAGCAGTCAAGTTGGTTTGTGGAAAAACGCGACCTAGAAAACGTTGGAATGAACGGCGCACAGATTGACTTGCTCATTGACCGCAGGGATAGAGCCATCAACCTGTGTGAGATAAAGTTCTATTCTGGAGAATTCATTATCGACAAGGACTATTCTCTCAACCTGCGCAACAAGGTGGCAGCCTTTAAATCCGTCACCAACACTCGTAAAGCTGTTGTCCCGACGATGATAACCACTTTCGGAGTCAAGCCCAACATGTATAGCGGCATTGTCCAGCAAGAAGTCCTCCTCGACGACCTCTTTGCCTTCTGAGCCATGTTTAAATGACGGGGCTCCCATTCCCGATTGGCACTGTGGCATCCCGTGTGGCGCACATCGAGCAGGCCCTTCGGTCGCGCGCTGGCCTGGCAAGGCGGCGGGCGGCGGGGCGCAATAATTGGCGGCGGGTGTGCGTTTTAATAGGGAATGGTCTTTTTTTAAGCACCTGTACTGTAAATTATCATCTTCACGAATGAAGCATTTATCTTATCTCATAGTGTGCATGCTGGTTGCGCTGGCGGCGCTCACGGCGTGCATCGACGACGGCTACACGACGTCGGCGAGCGACGTGCTGGCCTTTTCGACCGACACGGTGACCTTCGACACCGTGGTCACCCAGCAGGGCACGGTGACCAAGCAGTTCATCGTCTACAACCGCGCGAGCAAGCAGGTGAGCATCTCGAGCATCAAGGTGGCGGGCAACCGCAACGGACGCTTCTACATCAATGTGGACGGCGTGAAGGGCGAGGAGTTTCACGATGTGGACATACGCGGCGGCGACAGCATCTACGTGTTTGTGGAATGCAAGGTGAACGCGTCCAACTCCATGGAGCCGCTGGCCGTTGAGGACAGCATCATCTTTGTGACCAACGGCGTGCGCCAGCACGTGCTGCTCACGGCCTGGGGGCAGGACGTGGAGATTATTCATGGCGACACCATCCGCGACGACCTGCACCTGACGGCCGAGCGCCCATATGTGATCTACGACACGCTGGTGGTGGCCGCCGGGGCCACGCTCACCGTCGACCCCGGGGCGCAGCTGCTCTTCCACAAGGGGGCGCTGCTGCGCGTCTACGGCCGCATGAAGGCCGTGGGCACCGCCGACAAGCCCATCACCCTGCGCGGCGACCGTATGGACAACGTGGTGGGCGACATCAGCTTCGACATCATGCCTGGGCAGTGGGGCGGCGTGGTGTTCGGCTACGGCAGCTACGACAACGAGTGGGCCTATGTGACCATGAAGAGTTCGGAGATAGGCATGCATTGCAGCTCCACCGACCCCGAGCAGCGCACACTGCACCTGCTCAACTGCGTGCTGCGCAACAGCAGCTCGTCGGTGCTCACGTCGCTCAACGCCCGCATCGACGCCGAGGGCACCGAGTTCAGCGACTGCGCCGACGGCGTGGTGCACTTCATAGGCGGCAACGTGCACCTGGTGAACTGCACGCTGGCCAACTACTATCTCTTCGCCGCGCCCAGCGAGCCGATTGTGAACGTGTGGAAGAGCCACGCCACCGAGACGGTGCTGCCGCTGGTGGCCTATCTGGACGACATCGTCCTCTGTGGGCTGGCCGGCGACGTCGAGGCCCGGCGGCGCGGCGACTAGGAGGTGGAGGTGCGCAACGGCACGCGGCGCTCCGAGT
>CAMVDK010000245.1 GCA_947166165.1 uncultured Porphyromonadaceae bacterium | reverse complement strand
CATCCGGCTTCGGCCGAGCGCCATCCCGCGGAGTTAATCCCCATCACCGCCGCTGTGCTGCCGGCTGCCGCGGCCGGCACCGCGCTCACCTGGCGCTCGAGCAACGCCTCGGTGGCCACGGTCAGCAGCGGCGGCGTGGTGAAGGCCGTGGGAAGGGGAGTGGCCACCATCACCGCCACCGCCACCGACGGCAGCGGGAAGAGCGCCGCCTGCCGCATCACGGTCAACCCCATCTTTGTGTCGTCGATCACACTCAGCGCCACTAGCATCGGGCTGGAGGTAGGTGCCACCTCAACGCTCTTGGCCACCGTGTTCCCGGCCAATGCCACCGACCGCTCGATTGCTTGGAGTTCGAGCAACACCGCCGTGGTCACCGTCAACAACAGCGGTGTGGTCACCGCCCGCGCCATCGGCACGGCCACCATCACCGCCATGGCCCAGGACGGCAGCGACGTCACGGCCACTTGCCAGGTGAACGTGTTAGCCCACTCGCCCGGACAACTCTCGGCCCCCGAGCTCACCATCACACGTGCGCAGGCCGGGCAGCTGTTCTCGCTGCCACTCACGCTCACCCTGCCCGGTGGGGCCGACTTCACCAACATCCAGTTCCTCTTCACCTTCCCCGACGGCCTGCGCCCCATGGCCGACGCCGACGGCATCTACGGCTACGAGGGCAGTGGAATTCCGCTTCGCGGCCGGCAGCCCGTGGTGGCGTTCACCGACAATTTTGATGTCGACACCAACTGGCCCGACCGATATGTGGTCGTGGGGGCCAACGTCACGCTCACCCCTGTCACCACCAACCCTTGCCAGGTGTACACGCTCAACGTGACCGCCGACGCCGACTTCGTGGCCGGCGACCGGCCGATGCTCGTCTACTGCAAGTACACCGACTCGGCCAACGACAGCTACACCATCGGCACCATGACCAACCGCGTGGAGCTCACCACCATCCACTTTTTCGATGGAATAATGGGCGATGTCAACGGCGACGGGCGTGTCGATATCAACGACATCAATGCAGTGGTCAACCTGATTCTGGGTCGAACCACGCTCTATGCCAGCGCGGCCGATGTCAACGGCGACGGCGTGGTCAACGTGTTCGACCTCAACTTCATCATCGACTGCATGCTGGCCCTGTGAAGCATACATTTAATAGAATATAATAATGAGTAAGAATCAAGAATTATGGATAATACAATCATCAAACGCTGTTTGCCGCTGCTGATGCTCCTGTGCGCGGTGGGCATGTGGGGGCAATCGTTCAGCGTCGACCGCGAGGGGCTTCGCATCAAGGGCGCGCCGTTTGCCCACCGTGCCGGCACGTCGAGCGTGAACTACCTGTATATGGACGACATCACCATCACGCGCGGGCAGACACTCGCGGTGTCGGTCTATCTGCACAGCACGATGCCCATATGGATGTGGCAGGCCGATGTGGTGATGCCCGAGGGCGTCACCGTGGAGGGAGCCAGCCTGGCACCCGACTTCGAGGCACTCGACTGCGCCTCGGAGTATACATTTGATTGCGGCGCGGTGGATGGCGTGTTCCGCCTGCTGCTGTTCAACATGTCCAAAACCCAAAGCATGCCGGCGGTGGGCAGGCTCCGCGTTGCCACCATCTTCGTCAAGGCCTCATCCACCATCACGCCTGGCGACTATGAGGCATGGATCAAGAACTTCTGCTTCGTCAGCGCCAACGACAACAGCGGCGTGATTGGAGCCGACAAGATGTGCACGCTCACGGTGGCGCCGGTTCTGGTGAGCGAAGTGACGCTCGACCGGACCACTGCCGAGCTCAAGGCCGGCGAGACACTCCAGCTCCACGCCAGCGTGCAGCCCGCCGACGCCACCGACCGCTCGCTCACCTGGCGTTCGAACAACACGGCCGTGGCCACCGTCGACCAGAGCGGCCTGGTCACTGCGCGTGCCGTGGGCACGGCCACCATCACTGCCACGGCCAACGACGGCAGCGGCAAGCAGGCCGTGTGTCGCGTCACGGTGACCCCCACACTGGCCAGCCAGGTGATTGTAGAGCCAGGCACGCTCGATGTGGAAGTGGGCAGTAGCGTGGCCCTCACGGCCACCGTGCTGCCCGGCACTGCGACCAACAAGGTGCTCACCTGGCGGTCGAGCAACACCGCCGTGGCCACCGTCGACAGCCATGGCGAAGTCACCGCGCGTGCCGTGGGCACGGCCACCATCACCGCCACCGCCACCGACGGCAGCGGAGCCAGCGGCTCCTGCCAGCTGACGGTCAGCGAGGTGAAGGTGCAGCAAATCACGCTCCATCCGGCTTCGGCCGAGCGCCATCCCGCGGAGTTAATCCCCATCACCGCCGCTGTGCTGCCGGCTGCCGCGGCCGGCACCGCGCTCACCTGGCGCTCGAGCAACGCCTCGGTGGCCACGGTCAGCAGCGGCGGCGTGGTGAAGGCCGTGGGAAGGGGAGTGGCCACCATCACCGCCACCGCCACCGACGGCAGCGGGAAGAGCGCCGCCTGCCGCATCACGGTCAACCCCATCTTTGTGTCGTCGATCACACTCAGCGCCACTAGCATCGGGCTGGAGGTAGGTGCCACCTCAACGCTCTTGGCCACCGTGTTCCCGGCCAATGCCACCGACCGCTCGATTGCTTGGAGTTCGAGCAACACCGCCGTGGTCACCGTCAACAACAGCGGTGTGGTCACCGCCCGCGCCATCGGCACGGCCACCATCACCGCCATGGCCCAGGACGGCAGCGACGTCACGGCCACTTGCCAGGTGAACGTGTTAGCCCACTCGCCCGGACAACTCTCGGCCCCCGAGCTCACCATCACACGTGCGCAGGCCGGGCAGCTGTTCTCGCTGCCACTCACGCTCACCCTGCCCGGTGGGGCCGACTTCACCAACATCCAGTTCCTCTTCACCTTCCCCGACGGCCTGCGCCCCATGGCCGACGCCGACGGCATCTACGGCTACGAGGGCAGTGGAATTCCGCTTCGCGGCCGGCAGCCCGTGGTGGCGTTCACCGACAATTTTGATGTCGACACCAACTGGCCCGACCGATATGTGGTCGTGGGGGCCAACGTCACGCTCACCCCTGTCACCACCAACCCTTGCCAGGTGTACACGCTCAACGTGACCGCCGACGCCGACTTCGCGGCCGGCGACCGGCAGATGCTCGTCTACTCCAAGTACACCGACTCGGCCAACGACAGCTACACCATCGGCACCGACGCAAGCCGGGTGGTGCTCACCACCATCCACTTCGTCGACAACCTCGTGGGCGACGTCAACGGCGACGGCAGCGTCGACATCAACGACGTGAACGCGCTGGTGAACATCATCCTCGAAGTCAAGTCGCGCTACGACTATAAAGGCGATGCCAACGTAGACGGCGACGCGCGCGACCGGGTCGACATCGACGACGTGAACGCGCTGGTGAACATCATCCTGGCGCATTGAGCTGGGTCCGGGGCATCTCAGAAGAACGGCAGGACCCGGGACATCAACAGTTCCCGGGTCCTGCCGTTTGGGTACGCGCGGCAAGGAAAAGGATGGGTTATCTTGCGCAGGTGTACAGGCCCTGGGCTGTGGCCACCATGTCGAGCGGGCGGTCGTGCGGCTCGCAGGGCACTTGCTCCACCATCTGGCAGGTGAGCGCCACGCCTATGGTGCGTGAGGCGGCCATGGCCAGCAGCCGGTCGTAGAACCCGCGCCCGCGTCCCATTCGGTTGCACTGGCGGTCGAAGGCCACGCCGGGCACCACCACCAGGTCGGGCACCACATCGAGCGCCGGTCCGGTGGGCTCGGCGATATGGAAGGCGTTGTCGGAGCTGAGCCGGCCGTCGTAGGCCACGAGCTCGAGGTCGTCGCCCGCCACGCGGGGCAGCAGCACGCGCTTCGAGGCCGACCAGCGCTCCACCACGCGGTGGGTGGGCAGCTCGTCGGGCATCGAGTAGTAGAGCAGTATGGTGCTCGCTTGGGCAAACTCGGGCAGACGCTCGATGGCGGCAAACACCGCGTCGGCCTCGGCCTGCTTCTGCTCGGCTGTCAGCGCGGCCTTGCGCTCGCGCATCAGCTTGCGCAGTTGTTTCTTCTGGGTCGTGATGTCCATGATGGGTCAGTTGCGGATGGGGAAAGCGGCCTTGTGCTTGTTCAGGGCCTTGAGTGCGGCCTGGATGGTGGCGTCGTTGCGGTTGAAGATGGGGTAGAACGCCTGGTTGCCGAACACGTCGCGCGCCACTAGGGCCTTGAT
>CAMVDK010000244.1 GCA_947166165.1 uncultured Porphyromonadaceae bacterium | reverse complement strand
TGGTGAATTTGGAGTCGGTTTCGGGTGATGGTGATTTCACAAGAGGCTTGCCATTGAATGTGGTGGTGAAATTGGGTTTGATGGGGGCGTGAAAAATCGGTTCGGGGAAAGCGTTGAGTGGTATCTCCTCACCCCGGAATCCCAAAATAATGGTGCGCCAGCGCATTTGTGGAACGCCATAATAGGGCGCACCAAGAATTTTCACATCCACACCATAACCCAAGTCGGACAATGATTGCAAAATGTCGTGCAATGTGGCTCCTTGTTCAAACGAGACCAATCCAGGCACGTTCTCAATCAAAATTGCTCGTGGTGCAAACGCATCGACAAAGCGCAGAAATTCACGGAAAAGGTGGTTGCGGCAGTCATCAGTACTGCGCACGGGTGCATTGATGGAAAAACCTTGGCATGGTGGTCCGCCAGCCAGCAAGTCAAGCTCGCCTTTTTGTATTCCCAAACTCTCACGGATATGGTCTGCATCCAGTAGGCGAATATCGGCTGTGGTCATGAGTGTAGATGGGTGATTGAACTGATAGGTAGTGGCGTAAATCGGAATTATCTCATTAGCAAAAAGCCCATGGAATCCTGCCTCGGAAAGCCCCTCGGAAAGGCCTCCGGCTCCAGCGAACAAATCAATGAATCTTAGTCGGTTGTCTGTGGTCATAGTGCTGTAGTAACGGGTTGATTGGTTGTTGCATTGATGTCGAGCTCGACTTCGGTTGGCTCAATTGCCGGGGCACTGGTTTTCACCTTCGTCGCGTAGACCGTCGGTGTCTTCGTCGCGAATCACGGCTATGGTGTCGGGCGGCGTGGGGGTCTTCTTGTTGAACGTCTTGCGGAACATCTCGTCGAGCGAGCCCACTTTGTGTTTCATCACGAAGCCCACGCCGGTTTTGGTGACTTGGCCTTCGAGCACGCTCTCGTAGCCGGTGTGGCGGAACAGGCGCACGTAGCGCGACCCCTGCGGGTTGAGCATGTACTCCATCGAGATGTCGCTGATCAGGTTCTGGCCGAAGTTCTGCTCGGCGGTGGCGTCGGTGCTGTATTCGCCTCCCACCACCACCTTGAAGCGGTCGTTGAACAGGTTTTTCGACAGCCGGTAGCTGTAGCTCGTCTCGAGCGCTCCGCTCTTGGCGCCCTCATACTGGTTGATGCCGAACGAGAGGTCGACTCCCTTGATCACCTTGCCGGCCCAGGTGTTGAGCTGCGACTGGAGGAAGGAGAACAGCGTGGCGCTGGCGGTGAGGTTGTTGATGGTGCCGGCGCTGTTGGTGCCGCTGTAGGTGCCGTAGAGCAGCATGTTGATGGCGGCCTGGCTGCGCTGCACGTCGCTCATCGACTGCAACTCGGTCTGCACGGCCATGTCGCTCTCGGTGTTCATGTCGAACTCTAGTTCCATGTTGGCCAGTGTGCCGCCCACGTGGGTGGAGATGATGAAGTCGACGGGGCGCGAGCCGTCGTCGTTGCTCACGCTGGTGCGTGTGCGCTGCGTGCCGTTGAGGTTGAGCTGCGGGTTGAGCATGTCGCCATTCCAGGAGATCGACGAGCCGCTGGCGATTTCGAAGTTTTTCTGGGCGATGAGGGGTGGCGTGTAGCGCACGTTGCCGCTCTCGATGGTGTAGGTGCCGTTCAGGTTGTCCTTGCCGGCGAAGTCGAGCGTGTACTTGAGTCGCCCGCTGCCGTCGACGGTGGCGCGGTTCTTGCCGTCTTCCGACAAGAAGACGTTGATTTTCGAGCCCTGCTCCACGTTGATGCCCACCTGGATGTTGGTGGCGGTGCTGGCTGCGGCGGTCACGGGGATATAGGTGGAGCTGGTGCTGTCGTTGAAGTTGACAAAGGTGACCATGTTCTCGTCGGTCTGCTGGGTGAGTGCGGTCACGTCGTCCTTCATCACATAGGTGATGTTGCTGCCGGGCAGCACGGTGACATCGGCGCGGACGTTCATGTTGTTGTCGCGGCCTACGACCGTGGCGTCGATGTCGGCGAATGCCTTGCCGAATATCTCGCTGAAGCCCCGCTGCTCGCTGCCGATCACCTGCACGTTGCTGCCCTTCATTCGAAGGTCAATCAACGGGTTCGACAGGTTGCGCATGTCCACCTTGCCGTTGACGGCCACGGCCTGGTCGTTGAGGCCCTGGATTTGATAGTTGTTGAACTTGACGACGTTGTTGTCCACCGCCAGGCGCTGCTCGGGCAGGCGGAGCGACGCGCCGTACTTGGGAATGGTGACGTAGGCCGAGTCGCCCTCCACGTAGCCGTTGAGCAGCGGCTGGTCGCTGCTCCCGCCCAGGGTGAGTTCGCCATTGGCATATCCGCGCAGCCGCAGCAGCCCGCCGGGGATGAAGGGCGACACCTTGCGCAGCGGGAACCGGTCGAGCGTGAGCGCCAGGTTCATCGGCTGGCTGGCGGTGCTGTCGTTGAGCGTGCCGTGGGCAATGGCCACGCGAGCGCCGTCCCACAGCACATCGGCGTTGAGGCGCGTGCTGGCGGTGGCCGGGTCGACATCGAAGCGCGTCTTGAGCGCCAGGTCGCCCTCGCGGTAGCCGTCGTAGGTGAACTGCTTGAGGGCCACATCGCCGTCGCCCTGCACGTTGCGGCCGTCCCATTTCAAGTCGATGTCGGCGTCGAGGCGGCCGGTCATCGGGGCCAGGCTGGGCACGAGCTGCGTCCACTCTTCGACGCGCAGGTTCTTGACGTCGAAGAATATGTCTTCGGTGGCCGAGCCGGGGGTGCGCTCGGTGCGGATGGCCACCATGCTCGAGTCGCTGGCCATGCGCAGGTCGGCGTCCACCATGCGGGTGTTGTAGTCCACGTTGATGTAGTTGCTGTCGTTCACCGTCCACTTGCGGTAGCCAATCACCGACTCGTGGGGAAAGAGGCGCATGTTCACCATCTGGTCGGTGAGCGTGGCCTTGCACCCCACGCGGTAGCCCACTTCCTTCTTGATGTTCTGCTGCTTGACCAGGAAGTCGAGCGTAGAGCCGCGCACGCCGCCCTCGACGGTGACCTGGGCCATGTCGTCCCATGTGCCGGGGCGGTTGCCCATGTGGGCGTTGAATGCGAGGTATTTCTTGTACTCGGTGGCGCGCAGGGTGAGCGTGTCGATGCTGGTGGAGCCCACACTCAGGGCGAGGGCCTTGCCGTCGATGTAGATGTTGCTGTCGTTGCGCGCCTTGAGGTTCATGTCGCGGAAGTCGATGTCGTACTGCTGGAGGTAGCGCTGCACGAGCCCGTCGCGCCCGAGCTGCATGTCGAGGTTGAATTTGGGCATGGCCTGCTTGAGTGTGTCGATGTCGATGGTGCGTGTGTCGATTTGACTGATGGCGATGTCGGAGGTGCGCTTGAGTTTGTCGATGAGCGGGTCGAGGCCTTCGGGCGAGGAGAAGGCCAGGTGGTTGTCCTCGTTGTCGAAGGTGGCCTCGGTGAGCGAGTCGGTGGAGTGGAAGGTGGCGTGGGCCTGCTCGGCAATCAGCGGGTTGCCTTCCAGGTTCCAGTTGATGTCGGTCATGTCGACGTCGGCGTCATACTCCCTTGTGCGGGTGTTGATGTCGGCTTTGGCGGTGAACTTACCGCTGCCCCGGCACTGGCCGTTGTAGAGTTTGAGGGCTTGCAGGTCCAGGTCGTGGATGGTGCCTTGCGCGTCGAGCACGTAGTGGTCGCCAGTCACCGTGCCGTTCACATCCACGTCAACATCACAGTTGGGGTTGCTCGAGGTGACGCGTGCGGCCAGATTGCCGCCGTTGAGGTTCAAGTCGGCCTGCAGGTTGCGGTAGAGCGAACCGCCGTAGTTCACGCCGCCCAGGTCGATGGTGGCATTGACGTTGGTCGACGGCTTGAGGAAGTCGAAGCCTTCGCCCTTGGCCTTGATGTGCGCGGTGAGGTTGTCGGCATCCGACAAGGGCAGCACGGCTTTGACGGGGAAGTTCTTGAATGTGGCGTCGACATCGTAGCGCTGGTTGCGGCTGTTGAACGAGCCGCGCCCCACCAGCTCGCCGCCGGCCATGCGCATGGTGGCGTCGGCGCTGATGGTGCCGCCTTGCAGCTTGGCTTTGCCCTTGATGGCCATGGGCGGGAAGTTGACCTGCTTCTGGGTGGCTTTGTCGAGCAGGGTGGGCTTGATGAAGTTGATGTTGGCGAGCTTGGCGTCCACGTCGAGCTCACCGGCGAGCTTGTCGGGGTCCATGGGGTTGTACACCTTGCCGCTCACGGTGGCGTGACCGTAGCGGGGCAAGTCGGCTGTGAGC
>CAMVDK010000243.1 GCA_947166165.1 uncultured Porphyromonadaceae bacterium | reverse complement strand
GGCGATGCTGAAGTCCTCGATGCAGATGTAGTCGTCGACGTACTCGACTTGCGCCTGCGCGTTTTGCGCGCCCAGGCACATGGCTGCGGCGCACATGGCACCGCCCAGCCAGTGGAAAGATTTGAGTTTCATAGTTTTGTTGTTTTAAGTTAATTGGTTGAATAACTGTTGAAATAAAGAGTTAAACTGCGCCTATCTGATGTCGGCTGTTTTCACTCTGCTTGTTAAGGAACAATGTCGCTGTACTTGATGGGTTCCACACCCGACACCAGGCGGTTGATGACCAGGTTCAAGTCTTCGATGTCGACCGCGCTGTCGAACGTCAGGTCGGCTGTCTTGACTGGGTCATCCTCCTGTCGGTTGAGCATGATGTTGATCATCGTGTTCACGTCGGCGATGTCGAAGCCGCCGTCACCGCTGAAGTCGTAAGGGTCGCCAGCGAAAACAAAGTTGCCGTATGCGTCATCATCAATTACATGTCTGTCATTATAAATCAGCACGATACCTTTATTGTTGCGTACATAATAGACACTCAAAGGCGTTTGAAAAGAGGTGAACGCAACAAGGCATGGTGATAGCATGTCGCTGCCTTTTAATCCGCCACACAGCATACCCAATACTTCAACAAGTATTCGGTCATACTCAGGGTTGAAGGAGTCGGGATCGGTGATGGCATACACGCGCATTGATGTGTCTTCAACCATGGCATCTGCGTATTCAGAAAATGACTCGCCTGTGACGAACTTGTACACATCAGGAGTGTTGAAATCATATTGGACATATTCAGTCAGGCCGTTCTCTCTCTGAATGGAGTATAAAAAGAACGGAGCAATCCTATCGTATCGCTCGTCAGCCATGGCCGTTTCTTCTGGATTAGGGCAGCGCAGACGGTATACACGACCGTTGTCCTCTCGCATGCATGCCACGGGTCTCACGCTGTCGGCTATGAAGCCATTGAGATACTGCCCATCTTCCAGAAAAGTTGGATAATTGTTTTTTTGCAAAAACCTGTAGACTTTCTTGTAGGTAGTGCCGTTCACCACCGTATCTCCCTTCACCTTGATGCAATAAAGCGGAGCTCCCGGGCCGCTGACCCACACCAAATCCTCGCGCAGCATCGGCACTGCCGTGCCGCCCACAGGTAGCGAGGTTACCCGGCACGTGTCCAAACCATTCGCTCCGTAATCATAAAGCTGATACTTGTCGGTTGACACACTGATAGTGGCAGTGCCGTCGGCATGGATGGTGACAAGACCCTTGTCAACCGTGGCCACAGACGGGTCGGTTGTGGCCCAAGTGAAATCCTCCGACTCAGTGACATCACTCACATTGCTGCCATCGTGCAAATACGCTTTCAGTTGATAGGTGTTGCCCACACCATCCTCACAAGTGATGGAATTCTGGGAAAGCGTGACATAATAAGATGAATATGCTGGCAGAATACAAATCAACATGGCCATTAAAAATAGAATCTTTTTCATTGTCTTATGAATTTGATAATGTTAACATTAGGAAGTGGTATATTCACCTCACAAAATTACGAAATCATTTTCAACCGAGCAAAAATTCTAGTGGGATTTTTCAATAAAATCAGTATTCACTTGGCTTGATGCTCAGCGATGCACCTTTCTGCACCTTGAAGCCGGGGGCGAGGGTCACCGAGCCTTTGTGCTCAATCTCGTAGTCAACACCAGCGGCAATGATCACGTCGCCCGCCCTGCGGCCGCTATCAACGTGGTTGCCCGCCACCACGTCGCTTGCAATCACATACTGTGAGTTGCTTATCGTGGTGTTCTGAAGCACCAGCGGTGCTATGTACGGCAATTTACTATGACTGCGTACCATGATGGACGAGTTTGGGTCAACAAGACCGAAGGTGATAGTGCCGTTCACTGCACGCGCGGCCCACTGCGCGGTGTTGTTGCAATATGATACCGATGCTATGTCATCGCCCGAGTCAATGCCACTCACGGTGATACTATTGTTTGTCCGACTTACTGTGATTCCGATAAATGGTGTTAGGCTGCTGGTCCATATTTCGAATTCGGGATCGCCCATCAAGTTGTTCTCCAATGCATCATCATCAATTAAATGCGTATAGTCATATTTAGATAAAGCCTCGGCTTTGCCAATATTATAGCGACCACTGTCAAGTTGTGCTATAAACTTTCTCATTAAAAGTGTTATATAGTCGTCTTCAGATCCTGGTATATAGTTGCATTCACGCGTGTAACCTATGTATGCCGGCCCTCCATAGTTTTCACCCAATGTATATGATTGCCCCATATTTTTACAAGTATATGTTACGGCTATCTGTTGACCCCCAACATCATCGTAGAGTGTCAATGTATCAAAAGGCATTGTTGCACAAGAAACGGCATAAAGAACGGATGGTTTATCGTAGTTCAATAGATGATTAAGAGATGAATCGTCTGTATTTCCGCACATATAATCGAGAGAGTATAGATAATTTGTATTATTCCCAGAATGAGTGTGCTTAACTTGCACAGCATTGGGTTGGCCGTGCGCCTCAATACAGATTAAACCATATTGTGTATGATTAATGCTATCAATCAATTCTTTGGCTGTCGGATAATCTTGATGATTTTTCAAAAAAACAACGTCAGTTTGCTGGAAAATATCCTCAAATTCAGTACGCGTTTTTTGCGCATTATGAAAAGATGTATCTACCGCATCAACAACACGACCCAGATACTCTGTGTTGCCACAACCAGGGTTCAATTCATAGCGTAGCAACTTATTGGTGTAGTAGTTGACATCATCTTTGTTCTCAAACATCAGTCGCCCGACTAATAAATCTGGCTCCATATCAAACACTGAATCATTGTCTATATCAGATTTGGGTTTGTATAATGTGCTTTCTCCAAAATAATCATCACCATCAATATTCCAATTGGTATTTAAATCACAAAAATACCAGTCAGTTGGAATATTTGCAATTCCATAGCTTTCCCATCTATCATATCTGAAAGGCACGTCCTTACCTGCCATGAGCACATACTGGGTGTTGTTATCGCAAAACGAGTTGCGCAGCCACTGGCGCATTTTGCCAGCATTGTCGTTGATGTACGAACATGTGTCGTTGAGAGGCACGCAGTCCCCGTTGGCTAGAACTGGATCATTGGCGATTTCGTCGACTGTTTTCACCGTCACTGAATAGCCCTTCTGTCGCTTGAGCGCAACCAGCTTGCGCAGTGCGTGCTTGAGCGAGTCGGTGGTAATAATGGCATAATTCGTCACACTGGTGGTTAACATTCCTCCATAGCCGGGGTCATCCGGACCTATAATTACGCCCGGCAGCGGTGAATTGAGCGGCATCATGATGGGCGGCGCAAACTGTGCCACTTGATTAGGGTTGGCCACCATGCTCTGCGCTTCGGCGCGCGCGGTGGAACGTGCGTATGGGTCTGAACGCACAATGGCACGGGTGCCCTGCGCCGCACTAGTGGTCCACGACACGGTAAACGACAGGTTGGTGTAGCGGCGCAACTGGTGTGTGATGGGGTTGTAGCGCATAGGGAACACATCTAGTGTGAGCAGGTGGTGTTCGCCTAGAAAGTAACCCTCGCCACCGAACATCACCGGTGAAACAGGAAAGAATGCGTTGGTACTATAAATGGTCTGGTCAAAGGCCGGATCATCCTCTCCGGCCGATTCATCATGGTAGCGCGGCTGCGGCATAGGCTTGAGGGTGAATGTCTCGAGCGTGTCGGTGGCCGTGCTGTCGGTCACGGTGATGGTGAACGCCGTGGCGTTGTAAGGCACAGCGAGCATCACGCGGCGGCTGGGAAGCATGGGTTGGCCAGGCTGTGTGGAGCTGTACAGACCTGTGTAGCTGTAGGCCGCGAGCTCATAGCCAGGATAACTCTCCACTTGCCTGTTCCAGTCAGATAAACTGAACGTGCATGAGTGTGTCACAACGCCCATCGCCGGCAGACTGAACATCAGCATGACGGAGATGCTAAGAAGTAGTTTTGTCTTCATAGCCGTTTGGAGTTACTTGGTGAGAATCATCTTCTTGCTTGCCAGCTCTTTCCCATCTGCGATAAGGCTGTAGATGTACATGCCTGCCTGCAGATTGCCACCGTGCAGGGTGACGCTGCCGGCGCCCATGTCGGTCACGGGAAGCTGTGCGACCTGCTTGCCCTGCAAGTCGTAGATGAAGATGGCTGCTTGCTGCGTTCCCTCGGGCAGGTTGTAGCTGATGCGCGTGTCGCTGCTGAACGGGTTGGGGTCGT
>CAMVDK010000242.1 GCA_947166165.1 uncultured Porphyromonadaceae bacterium | reverse complement strand
GTGTTCCTGTTCGGCGGATGGAAGCTCAACGGCGAGTATATCGAGAAGACGCCTCACGGCGGAAAGGCCTACGGCGACATCCTGTGCCCGAACCTGACGAGCGTGATGTATAACACCACCACGCGAGGCAACTACTACGACCGCGTGTTCTACAACGGCGACGTGGACACCCACGAGAACCAGTATCCCTACCTCTCGGTGAACCGACGCACCAACATGGCCTCGCTGCTGAGCGAGGGCGGTTTCCACACCCACCCCATGCAGCAGGCCCTGAACATGAACGAGGAGTACAAGCACCTGGAGGCCTTCGGCACCTTCCGCTCGATCATGGAGTACCGCGGCCTGGAGCGTCCCGACCAGGTGATGCTCGCCGGCGTGGTGACCAATAGTGAGAACGGCCAGGGCATCGACGGCGTGACGGTGACCGTGAACGGCGAGACCTACATCACCGACACCTTCGAGTCGACCTTCAGCCAGTATGTGCGTTTCAACAACATTGTGCACAACGGCTTCTTCCTGTTCGAGGACCTCACCCCCGGTGAGACCTACGAAATCACCTACTCCTGCCCGGGATTCACCAGCGCCACACAGACGGTGACCATGAACAGCGACCCGCAGGGCCTGGCAGGCGACAACGTGACCTGGGGCAACATCCAGCTCACCAACACCATGCCGGCCGTGATCAGCGGCAACACCGTCACCAACCCCGACGCTGTGAACACCCGCTACGACATGGAAATCACCTTCTCGCGCAACATGGACCGTGCCAGCGTGGAGCAGGCCTTCAGCATCAACAACAACGGCCAGGTGACCCTGTCGTGGGACAACGACTACACCCTGCGCGTGAAGCTGAACGAGCTGCTCGACGACATGTTCTACCGCATCACCATCAAGGGTGACGTGGCCAAGAACAGCCAGACAAACCAGTTCCTTGACGGCGACGGCGACGGCGTGGAAGGCGGCGACTATGTGTTCGACTTCATCACCATCCCGGCCGATGTCGAGGCTCCCTACATCACCAGCACCACCCCGCGCGAGAACGAGACGCACCTCTACAACCAGCGCCCCGTGATCCGCATCGAGTATAACGAGGAGCTCGACTGGAACGAGGACCAAGCTGCCGACGCCATTGTCGTGGAGGACGCCCAGGGCAACAAGTACGAGGGCCAGCTCACGCACATGATTGTGCGCGAGGCCTCGGTGCTCCAGCTCTTCCTCAACCAGGACCTGCCGCTCGACAAGTGCTTCAAGGTCACCGTCAAGGGCGGCTTCGCCGACCTGGCCGGCAACGTCAACCCCGAGGGCAAGACGTTCAAGTTCCTGAGCGAGTACCGCACCCAGAAGTATCACGAGCAGATGATTGGCGAGTATGAACCGTCCGACTGGTTTGCCACCGTGGCCGGCTCGGGTTCGTCGAAGGGTTGCACCGACCCCGAGAACCAGTTCTACGCCAAGTCGACCAGCATGGTGTATAACGACACCGTGCCCTCCACCATGCAGATCCACTACCAGTATGACCCCTACACCGACGAGCCCTGGTGGGGCGGCCGCTGCTACAACCGCGCCACCGACGGCGCCGCCTATCCCTCAAGCAAAACCAAGCTGAAAAACGCCGTCATCATGGCCATGGTCTTCGGCGATGGCTCGGAGCAGTTTGTGGGTCACGGCGTGCGCTGGCGCAACGACGAGGCCAGCGTGAAGCGCTACACCAAGCAGCCCATGGTGCGTGGCTGGGAGATGGTGGCCTGGGACGTCAACAACCAGGAGAGCGAAATCGTGAGCGGAACACAGACCTGGATCACCGACGCACAGTGGAAGTACGACGCGTTCTGGTTCTGGAAAGGCCGTGTGCCCGAGCTGCTGGAGGAGAACCCCGACCTGATCGACTATCCCGCCGCTTACTGGGAGGGTGACATCTACCTCGGCCCCGTCTACAAGGTCATCTTCAACGAGGAGGAGCAGACCGCTTCGCTCGACGACATCAACGACGGACCGGCGTTTGATCGTGGCGATGTCAACGGCGACGGCCTCATCGACGTGCTCGACCTCAACATCCTCATCAACATCACTCTGGGCAAGGACAGCGCCGACAAGTATGCTGGCAGAGCCTACATCACCGGCGACGAGATTGTCGACATCATCGACATCAACGAGCTGATCAACATCCTGCTCCAGAACTGATGGCCCTGCCGCCGGTGAGCGCCACGGCCACCTGACCATGGCCAGGCGCACCGCCAGCCACACCTAACCACGGAGCCGCACTCCTCACTGCTATGGGGTGCGGCTCCTGCTTTTATGGTGAGGGCAGGCTTGCCGGTTTGCCGATTATTCGCTACTTTTGCAGCCGATATGAATGCCGACTCCCGCACCACACTACTTGCCGCTCCGCTGCAGGGCTTCACCGATGCCGCCTGGCGCAATGCCCATGCGGCAGTGTTCGGCGGCGTGGAAGCCTATCTTGCCCCCTTCATGCGTGTGGAGCATGGCACCGTCAGGCGGCGCGACGTGGCCGACGTGACCCGCACGCCGGGCATGGCTCCCACCATGCCACAGATACTCGCCTCGCCGCCCGCCGAGGCTGTGCTGATGGCCACCACGCTGCGCGCCATGGGCCACACCCTGGTCGACATCAACCTGGGTTGCCCGCATCCACCCGTGGCCCGCAAGGGTCGCGGCAGTGGCATGCTGGCGCATCCCGAGCGGCTCGGCGAAATGTGCCGCGCACTGGCCGAGGTCGACGGTGTGACCTATACCGTGAAAATGCGCCTCGGTTTCGACTCCCCCACCCAATGGCGGCAAGCACTGCCCCTGCTCGAGTGCCTCCATCCACGCCACATCACGGTGCACCCGCGCACAGCCTCGCAGCTCTATCGTGGCGAGCTGCTCATCGACGAGTTCGAAGCACTGCTCGCCGCCACGGCCGTACCCATCGTTTTCAATGGCGAGCTGCGCACGGCCGGGCAGGTGGCAGCGCTGCTCGACCGCTACCCGCGTCTTACAGGGGTGATGGTGGGACGGGGACTCGTCGCCCATCCGGCCATGCTCACACCAGAAAAGTGCGATTCAGCGCATTTCGCACAGTTTCATAAAGCATTGCTCGAGGGTGAAAGCAAGCGGCTCACGGGCGGCGAGCACCAGCTGCTCCAGCACATGCAGGCACTGTGGGCCATGATGCTGCCCGACGCCGACAAGCGCCTCCGCCGGCAGGTGGCCAAGGCGCGCTGCATGGCGCAATACCAGGCCGCCGTCGGCGAACTGATTGCGAGAATCACACTTCCTTGATTGGCCGAAGCGCCTCGGTGGCGCACGATGAATGTGGTCAGAACTTGAGGTAGAAGTCATGGCACAGCGTTCGGTAGTCCTCGGTGGGCTGCCCGCCGGCGTCGGCCAGGGTGATGCACTCGCGCCGCATCGGGGCCGACGGCACGGGGGTGAGTTCCCACAGCAGCCGCTTGATGCCTTTGCCCTCCACCGGCACCACCTCGCACAGGCGCTCAATGCCCATGGCGTGCATGGCCGCGCTCTCGATCATGGCGGCGCGCGCCTCGGCGGGCGTGACCACGGCCAGCCGCCCCTCGGTGGCGGCGCGCAGCGGCCGGCTGCGAGCGGTGAGCCGCTCGTAGGTGAGCGAGCGGGCATGGCGGGCGGCGGCGCGGAGGGCGTCGTGCGGAAGCAGCGATGAGGCGAAAAAGGGCGGATTGCTCACCACCAGATCGTAGTCGCCCTCCCAGAGGTTGAAATCGGCTTGCGCGGCCCGCAACCGGTGACTCCACGGCGAGGCATCGAAATTGCGCCGCGCCTCGGCCACGCTCGCGGCGTCGAGGTCGATGGCGTCGACGAGGGCCATCTCGGCCCGCTGCGCCACCATCAGGGCCACCACGCCGCAACCTGTGCCCACGTCGAGCACGCGCCGCGCGCCATCCACACGGCACCACGCGCCAAGCAGCACGGCGTCGGTGCCCACCTTCATGGTCGACTGCGAGTGCTCGACGGCGAAACGCTTCATCCGGAAGCCATCAGTCGAGCTTGAGAACCGGTGACTGATGTTTTTAGACATAAGGACACAAGATTTTATTAGAAGAACACAAGCTATGATGTAGATATTTCAAGAATGAAAAAAACTTTTGTTCTTATGTCCACTCGAGTCAAAGGCTTTTGTTCTTATGTCTATTTGAAGCTGTTTGGCGAAGGAGTATCAAACAACATAAGACAACTAACGACAACAAAGGACAAAATTTTATGAATGATGTTGTTATGGTTGTTTGTCGGTTGTTTAAAGTTGTTTGATTG
>CAMVDK010000241.1 GCA_947166165.1 uncultured Porphyromonadaceae bacterium | reverse complement strand
AGTGGGAGCGTGAAAAGGAAGTCACCTATATGGACATGGGACTCGACGACTCCGACGAAGACATCTGGATCATGGAAGATACCCGGCTCAGCGAACTGCTCGAAGACGAAGGGCAGAAGCTCAAGTTTGTGTTCGACTACATGACCGAGCGCTACTTCTACATGAAACTCAAGGAGACGGTGCCTGGCAAATCGCTCCACGACCCCCTGTGCCAGCGCAAGGAGGGCAAGGCGCCCAAAGCGTCCTTCGACCCGGTCGCATTCTGGAACTACTACGAATCGAACGGCTGGAAGGTCGGCCGCAACACGATGAAGTCGTGGACCTCCGCATGCGTCACATGGCAGCGCAAGGAGGGCAAGGCGCCCAAAGAGTCGGTCGACCCCGACGCCTATATGGCCCCCATCCCCAAAATACCCGACGCTTCGAACATCGAGGAACTCGACCCCAACGAGTTCTACGGCGACGAGGAGTTCAACGAGGAAGAGGTGGAGGACTTCACCGAGATTGAGCGTGAGGATTTGTGACGTTTCCGCAGTTCGGGGCAACCCTGCCAGCGAAACTGAACACACACAACCAACAAGAAAGGCGCGAACCGATAGAGGGGACGCGCCTTTCTTGTTGGTTGCTGTGCACTATGCTGTGCTGTGCCGTCAGTCGATGAGCTGGTGCTGGCGGAAAACCTTCTGGATGCGCTCGAGAGCGATAGTGACCTGCTCCTTGGTGTGAGTGGCCATGAGGCTGAAGCGGATGAGCGTGTCGGTGGGGGCCACGGCAGGCGACACCACCGGGTTGACGAAGATGCCTTCCTCGAGCAGGTCGTGGGTGATCTGGAAGGTCTTGTAGTTGTCGCGGATGTAGAGCGGGATGATGGGCGTTTCGGTGTGCCCGATTTCGCACCCCATCTCGCGGAAGCCGTTGAGCGCATAGTGGGTGATGTCCCACAGATGCTGCTGCCGCTCGGGCTCGTTCTCGAGAATGTCGAGTGCGGCCCCGACGGCTGCCGTCGAGGCGGGCGTGATGCTCGCCGTGAAGATGTAGCTGCGCGAGTGGTGGCGCAGGAAGTTGGTGATCACCTCGTCGGTGGCGATGAAGCCTCCCAGCGAGGCGAACGACTTGGAGAAGGTGCCCATAATCAGGTCCACCTCGTCGGCCAGGCCGAAGTGGTCGCACACGCCACGTCCGCCGCGGCCGAACACGCCGATGCCGTGTGCCTCGTCGACCATGATGCTGGCATCGTATTTGCGGGCCAGCTCCACAATGTCGGGCAGTTTGCACACGTCGCCTTCCATCGAGAACACGCCGTCGGTCACAATGAGCTTCACGCGGTCGCGCTCGCAGCGCTGCAGCTGCTTCTCGAGCGAGGCCATGTCGTTGTGCTTGTACTTGAGCGACTGCGAGAACGAGAGCCGGCGCCCCTCGATGATGGAGGCGTGGTCCTGCTCGTCCCACAGGATGTAGTCCTCGCGGCCTGTGAGCGTCGACACCACGCCCAGGTTCACGCCGAAGCCGGTGCTGTAGATCATGGCGTCCTCCTTGCCCACATAGTCGGCAAGGCGGCGCTCAAGATGCTTGTGGATGTCGAGCGTGCCGTTGAGGAAAGGCGACCCGGCGCAGCCGGTGCCATACTTCTCGATGGCCGCGATGGCGGCCTCCTTGATCTTGGGATGGTTCACCAGACCGCTGTAGCAGTTGGAGCCGAACATGAGCACCTTCTTGCCGTTGATGATCACCTCGGTGTCCTGCTCGCTGGAAATGGCCCGGAAATACGGGTACACACCAGCCGCCTTGGCTCGCTGCGGCTCGTCGTATTTGGCCAACTTTTGTTGTAGAAGATTCATTTTAGTCTCTGATATCTTTCGTGTATCCTGATGCGTTCGCTGATGTGTTCGACACATAGCCGGCATGCTGCATTTTGCAGCCTGCCTCACATTCAGGCTGCAAAATTACAAAATAATCTCTTAATTCGCGTAAAAAAAATTGGCGAAAAACGGGTTACAGAAGTCATTTGACAAAAAAACGATTATCAAAACGCAATCAACACAAGAGTTCGCACTCAGTTAAGAATAATTAACGGCAACTTGCGCAGTTCAGTCCATAATTGGGCGGTTGATGAATTATTCGTAATTTTGCGCATTGAAAACCACGAGCCACCCGGCCCGTCAACAACGCATCGCTATGGCAATTTACCTTCAAGTAGATCAACTCACCAAGTCGTTTGGCGCCGACGTACTGTTCACCGACCTGACTTTCGGCATCGCCGAAGGCGAGAAGATAGGCTTGGTGGCCAAAAACGGCACTGGCAAGAGCACATTGCTCAACATCCTTGCCGGTGTCGACACTCCCGACAGCGGCTCGGTGATTTATCGCAACGACCTGCGTGTGGGCTATCTGCCGCAATGGCCGGTGTTTCCCGATGCGCAGAGCGTGATGGACACCTGCCTGAGCGGCCACGACAAGCAGTCGGAGGCCGTGCGCGCCTACGAGCACGCGCTGGCCAGCGGCGACAGCCAGGCCACGACCATTGCCATACAGGCCATGGACAACGCCGGGGCATGGGACTACGAGGACCGCTTCAAGCAAATTCTCACCATGCTCAAAATCGACGATTACGAGCGGCCCATCGGCCAGCTGTCAGGAGGCCAGATCAAGCGGGTGGCTCTGGCAAAGATTCTCATCAACGAGCCGCAGATGCTCATCCTCGACGAGCCCACCAACCACCTCGACATCGACATGATTGAGTGGCTCGAGAACTACCTCAAGCGCAGCCACATGACCCTGCTCATGGTGACTCACGACCGCTACTTTCTCGACAACATCTGCAACAAAATCCTGGAACTCGACCAGCAGCGCATCTACGCCTACGAGGGCAACTACAACTACTATCTTCGCCGCCGTGCCGAACGCCTCGAAGCGGCAAGCGCCGCCGCCGAGCGCGCCCGCAACCTGCTGCGCACCGAGCTCGACTGGATGCGGCGGCAGCCACAGGCCCGCGCCCACAAGGCGCAATACCGCATCGACGCTTTCTACGACCTCAAGGAGCGCGCCCAAGCCCCGGCAGCCGAGCGCGACGTGCGCCTCGACGTGGCCGCCACCTACATCGGCAACAAAATCTTCACCGCCCACGACGTGTGCAAGCGCTTTGGCGACAAAGTGATCCTCGACCATCTCAACTACACTTTCGCCCGCTACGAGAAACTCGGCATTGTGGGCGACAACGGCGTGGGCAAGTCCACCTTCATCAAACTGCTGCAAGGCCTCCTCGCTCCCGACAGCGGCCACTTCGACCTGGGCGAGACGCTGCGCTTTGGCTATTACAGCCAGGAGGGCATCGCCCTGCGCGACGAGCAGCGGGTAATCGACGCCGCGCGCGACATCGCCGAAGTCATCCACTTCGACGACCGCCACTCCTACACCGCCTCGCAATTTCTGAACCAGTTTCTGTTCACCGCGCGCGACCAGCAGAAGCCCATCGCCAAGCTGAGCGGCGGCGAGCGCCGACGGCTCTACCTGGCCACGGTGCTCATGCGCAAGCCCAATTTTCTCATCCTCGACGAGCCCACCAACGACCTCGACATCCAGACGCTGGCCGTGCTCGAGGACTACCTGGCCCACTTCAAGGGCTGCGTGATAGTGGTGAGCCACGACCGCTACTTCATGGACCGCACGGTGGACCACACCTGGGTGTTTCTCGGCCAGGGCGTGATCAAGGACTTTCCGGGCAACTACAGCGAGTACCGCGCCTGGCGGCTGGCCCACGAACAGGCTGCCACCGCCCAGGCACGCGCCGCCAAACCGCAATCGCCGGCACCACGCACGAGCCGCGACTACAGCAACCGCCTCTCCTACAAGGAAAAGAAAGAGCTCGAGGCACTCACCGCCGAACTCGAGCGGCTGGGCAGTGAGAAAGCCGAACTCGACACCCTCTTTGCCAGCGGAGCCACCATCACCGATGCCGCCGAGCGTGCACAGCGTTACCAGCAAGTGAACCAGCGCATCGACGAGCTGGAAATGCGCTGGCTCGAACTCAGCGAAAAGGAAGCCTGAACGGCATTTTGCTCACCGGCTGAAAACCGCCGAACTATTAATGGTTGTTAAAATCGCACTTGGCGTTAAACTTTCCGGATTTACGATAGTCAATAATAACGAACAAACAATACACCAAGCTTCAAACGCATTTATAACAACTGACTTTTTCTTAATAAAACATTCATGCCGTGTCAACGTCTTGCTGCGACAAGCAATGCACGACACACTATAGAGCCCTGAGCGCGAAACCGCAGTCAGGGCTTTATTGTTTTTTGGTGGGTTCTATAAATTGCTTGAGCCGAATTGGGCTTGATTGCTGAGCA
>CAMVDK010000240.1 GCA_947166165.1 uncultured Porphyromonadaceae bacterium | reverse complement strand
ATTTAAGCAATATGGATATTGCTGAGAACTGGCCTGAATTCTGGATTGTTGGTTCGAACATTGAGAACATTCGTTATCAAACTAATCCCAATCAATTTCTGACCATCTTCGTGAAAGGAAAAGAAGAGTACACTCCCGGCACCCGCCCGATGACCGCTTACATGAAATATACATCGTATGACGATAGCAGTCACACCATCGGCAGCCTCGGCAACGAGTTGGAAATCTGCAACATCACCTTTCCCTCAACGACTGCCGTGGATGAGCTGAGCACCGACAACAAGACGATTGACAACGTGGTTTACTACAACATCGCTGGTCAGGGGGCCGCATCGCCCCACCAAGGCGTGAACATCGTGGTGACGCACTACGACGACGGCACCCAGCAAGTGACCAAAGTGGTGAAATAACCCATATAGCGACTTTTTGAGTCGGTCGTCTCGGCCACGCCAATTGCCCCGGCTGTAGAGCCGCATGTATGACGTCTCTACTGTCATGCGGCTACATATTACGAATCATTTTTACCCCCACCTCGATTTTCGGTGGGGGTTTGCGTTAAACATGCTTAAAGTTGGCGGCCAGCTTCAGCCAAACGCCCAATTCATTCCATAAAATGCGTATTTTTGCAGATTATTAAGGTTGAGGCCGCTTCAGCGCCTCACCTGCCATCGGCATAATCCTTTCATTATTAAATAACTATCTTAAAAGTATGAGAACCAAAACGACGCTGCTCGCCGTGCTGATCATGGCACTAGGGTGGCTGGCGGTGAAAGCCGTCACGGTGTCGCCTTACACCGAAACCTTCGCTGGAGTAGACTTCACCGAACCCGACTGTGCCCCCGACGGATGGGGTCACATCGTGCTGGGCAAACAAGTGTATGAATTGCTCGAAAATGTGGAAGGTGTGGGCACGTGCCTGTATATCGACTACCAGTCGAGCGACTTCGCCACCTACAACATGTTCGTCACCCCGGCCGTGAGCGGCACGGTGACGCTGCAAGCCATGTATGTCGAAGCACAGTTCGGCCAGCCCTGGCTCAAATTCTTCTATTGCACCCGCGACGACGACGGCAACTTCACGCAGGGCGCCGCCATCACCGACGTGCAGAACCTCGGCAACGTGAATCAGGACGGCTTCACCACCGTGACCATTGCCGACGCGCCCGCGGGCAGCTACATCGGCATTGCGGGCTCGTATGTGGTGATTGCCAACTTCACCGCCACAAGCGCCGAGGTGGAGAAAGTGGACCACCGCCAACTCAAGGTGGCTTCGATGACCTACAACGGCCCCACGACCATCGACATGGCCGAAGGCAACACCTACGAAATTCCCGTCACGGTCAGCCTGCGCAACACCGGCAATGTGGACCTGCTGGCCACCGACGACGACATGACCCTGAGCCTGGTCACCACCTCGGGCGACGTAGCCTGCACGCTGCCCGTGGGCCGCGACCTGGCACGCGCCACCGCCACCGAAGAGATGACGTTCACTTTCGTGGTCGACGGCAACCAGCTGAGCGGCCAGCAGTCGTTCTACGTGCAAGAGAACGTGAGCGGCACCCACTACAGCGACTACTTCAGCATCACGGCCAACAAATATGAGGCCGTGGTGGAGATGCTCCAGCAGACGAGCAACGGCCGCTACGTGGAGCTGCCCAGCGGGTCAACGCTCGACTTCGGCCAGACGCAGGACATCGTCACCCGCGAATTCTATATCAACAACACCGGAGCCGCCCCATTCGTCATCAGCGAGTTCACCTGCCCCGAGGGCGTCGTGACGCTGACGCAGGTCGGCGACACCGTGGCGGCCCACTCGGCCGGCATCGTGGTGATTGCCATGGACAACAGCACCGCCGGCAAGCACGAGGGCGAGCTGGTGATGCGCGGCAACGGCGTCGACGACTACCGCCTCACGCTCACCGGCACCGTGATCGACAGCACGCAGTGGTTCGTCGACTTCGAAGACGGCATTCCGGGCAACATGATTGCCGGCCCCATCTGGCTCGCACAGAGCTACGGGGGCTCGCAGGCCGCAGTGGCGCAGACCTGGACCGGCACGCAGTACACCGGCGAGGGACGCTACCTGATTTCGCCCAAGCTCGAGGTCAAGGCCGGCGAGGCGCTCCACTTCCAGATGGCCAAGAGCAGCTACTACGTACCCGACCTGAACGTCTACTTCTCGCCCGACCGCAAGCAGTGGACGCTCATCCACGACTACCAGAGCAGCGACTTCGACCGCACCACCATCGGCTACAACGGCGAGTGCCGCTTCACCGACATGACCCTCGACAACTTTGAGCCCGGTGTGGGCTATGTGATGTTCGAAGGCTTCGCTGTGGCGCTCGACAACATCAGCGGCTTCAGCGTGGTGCCCGTCGAACACGACCTGATGGTCACCAGCGAGAGCCTGCCCACCGTGGGCGAGGTGAACAGCCCGCTGTCGGCACAAGTCACGGTGAAGAACTATGGCCCCACCGAAGCCGCTGGCTCCTACACCGCCACGCTGCTCGTCGACGACCAGGCCGTGGCCAGCGCCGAGGCCGTGGAGCTGCCCTATGGCCAGGCCACGACCTTCGACTTCGACTTCACCCCACACCAGGCCGGCACATTCCCCGTCGTGGCCAAGATTGCCATCGGCGGCTACGAGGTGAGCTCCACCGAGGGCACGCTCACGGTGAACGAGGAGACCGTTTCGAACGAAGTGGCCGTGGGCGACGCCACCACCACGAGCACCATCACCGGCGGCGCACCCGTCGACCCGGGCGAACTCTACCAAGTGTCCGAAATCATCTACCCCGCCAGCCAAATCCAACTGGCCAAGGGGGCTAAAATCACGCGCATCGCCTTCAAAGGCCGCAACACCGGCAGCAGCGGAGCCGCCGATGTCCAGGCCTGGATCGAGAACACCACCGACACCCAGGTGGACAACAACGCCATCCACCCCACCGAGGCGATGACGCAAATCATGGACCAGAACTACACCTTCCTGCCCGGCGGGTCGGCCGGCATGAATCCCACCCATGCCGACATGCTCGTCATCGAGCTGGCCGAGCCCTTCGAGTACGACGGCACCAACCTGCGCCTGCGCTTCCACTCGAAGCGCACACGCTCGTGCACCGTGCGCTACCAGTACGACAACAACGCCGGTGTGGCCGTGCAGCAGACGAGCTACAACGACCAGTTCAGCTACTACCGCGACTGCGAGGTGCCCGTGATGTATCTCTCGACCATGCAGGAAGCCACTCTGGTAAGCGGCACCGTGACCGACGCCGCCACGGGCAGCGCCATCGCCGGGGCCGAAATCACCGTCAGCAGCGGCGACGTGCAGTACTCGGCCACCAGCAACAACGATGGCGCCTACACCGTCGAGGTGAAGAAGGACTACCTCGGCGGCTATGTGCTTTCGGCCACCGCCCAGGGCTACAAGCCCTTTACCGCCGACCTCGACCTCACCAGCGGCAGCATGGCCTTCGACATCGCACTCCAGCGCAACGGCCTGCCGGGCGACCTGAACGGCGACGGCAAGGTGGACATCGACGATGTGAACCTGCTCATCAACCTGATTCTCGAATTCACCACCGAAAACCAGCTGCAAGGCTCGCCCGACATCGACGGCGACGGCCAGACCGACATCGCCGACGTGAACGCACTCATCAATCTCATTCTCAAAAACTGACATCATCACACAACCATTAACCGAATAAGACAGACTTCGATGAAAAAAATTCTCATTGCCGGCCTGGGCGTGCTTCTGGCATCAACAGGTCTACACACATCAGCACAACAGCGTGCGCCGTACAAGACCAAAGTGATTTGCGGCGTGGTGAAAGCCGACTCCTGGCTCTCGAGCAACACCCAGGAAGGCATCTACGAACTGGTGCTCGAAGACGCAAGCCTGACCAAGCTCACCGAGGGCAAGGACGTCTACCAGGCTCCACTGGGCGGGGCCGTGTATGAAGACGGCACGATGAAGGGCATCCATTTCCGCACCGCCTGGGACGACTTCGACCAGACCACCACCTACATGCTCTATCATGTGGAGTATGACATGGAAACGTGGACCCGCACGCGCGAGGTGGTGCTCGGCGACATGGACCGCAACTACATCTCGAGCTGCGGACTGGCCAAGAACCCCGTCACGGGCGTGAACTACGGCATCTTCTACAACTTCAACATGAGCTGGCAGGTGGTGAACCGCAAGCTGGCCACCATCGACTTCACCACCAATGTGCCTACGCGCAAAGTGCTCGGCACGGTCACCACGCCGATGGCCGCCATCGCCTTTGCCGACAATGGCCTGCTCTATGGTGTGGGCCAGGACGGCTACCTCTATGTGATCGACACCGCCGAGACCGGCGAGAGCGAGGTGGAGGTGCTGCCCCTGGGCGACCTGGGCATCGACAACATCTCGACCTACCCCAGTTCCATGGCATTC
>CAMVDK010000239.1 GCA_947166165.1 uncultured Porphyromonadaceae bacterium | reverse complement strand
CCTACGGCAGTTTAGCAAACTGCTGGTTTCAGCCACTCACCCACCTCTCCAGTGCTGGTAGTGCTGTTTCTCACTAAGCGGGTGCAAAATTACTGCCTTTTTTTGAACTGGCCAAATTTTTCGGCGTTTTTTTTCGGCTTGCGCTCTTTTTTGCTTTTTTTTCGGTTTTTGGGGCTTGCAGGGGGATGGCGGCTTGCTGCAAGGAGGTGCGGCCAGGAATGCGGAAAACAAAAAACTCAAGCTTGACCGGGATGCACGCGGAATGCAAAAAATCTAAATACTTTGGTTTTCGTTTTGCATTGCGCCCGACTTGATGTAACTTTGCAGGCCGAATTCAAAAGCGAGATTATGAAGATTGCTAACCGTGAGATTTCGGGCCGCAACTTGCTTGTGGCCGTTGTGGGACTCGTGATATGTGTGGCGGCCGCGTGGCTGGTGCCTTTTTTCTTGATTGGTGCGCCGGGCGACGGGTTGGTGAAGGTGCGCCGCGGCTCGTCGGTCGAGGTGGTGTGCGATTCGCTTGCGGGGAATGTGGACGTGGCCTTCGCCAAGCGTGTGGAGCGGCTGCTGAACCTCACGGGCGCGGACTTGAGCGAGCGTCACCGTGCTTTCCACGGCGACAAGGGCGGCTGGCCGTTCACCGTGATTCGTCGTCTGCGCAGCGGGCAGCCCAGCGGGATCCGTTTCACCTTTAATAATGTGCGCACGAAGGAGGAGTGGGCAGGCCGCGTGGGGGAGACGTTCATGATGGAGCAGGCCGAGATGCTCCAGGCGCTCAACGACAGTGCGCTGTGCGCCAAGTATGGCAAGAACACCAGCACGATTGTGGCGATGCTGCTGCCCGACAGCTATGAGTTCTATTGGGACCTGACGCCGGAGCAGCTGCTCGACCGCATGCACGACTATTACGACAAGTTCTGGACCAGCGAGCGTGTGGAGAAGGCCCACGCTTTGGGTCTCACCCCGGAGCAGGTGGCCACCATCGCCTCGATTGTGGAGGAGGAGACGGCTAAGACCGACGAGCGCGGTAAGGTGGCGCGCTTGTATCTGAACCGCGTGGCTCAGCACATGCCGCTGCAGGCCGACCCCACGGTGAAGTTCGCCATCGGCGACTTTGGCATCCGGCGCATCACCCACGAGATGCTGCGCGTGCAGTCGCCCTACAACACCTACCGCAACCCGGGTCTGCCTCCGGGTCCCATCCGTCTGGCGGAGAAGGCCACCATCGACGCGGTGCTTGATGCTCCCGAGCATGACTTCCTGTACATGTGCGCCAAGTCGGACTTCAGCGGTTACCACAGCTTTGCCAAAGACTATGCCGAGCACATGTCCAACGCCCACCGCTATCAGGCGGCGCTGAATGAGCGCGGCATCAAGTGAACAGACATTCCTATAGTTTAATTACACCTAAATAGAGTATGAAAAAGTATCTTATCGCGGCGTGCGCATTCGGAGCCGCCGCAATGGCCATTGCCGCATTGCCCGACACCGTGCTGACCCTCGGCAGCCGGCCTCAAGTGAGTGAACCCGTAGTGGAGCGCGCGAGTGCCCACCACCATGCCCTTCCCGCCCGCGTGCGCAGCCAGGCTGGCGACGCGCTGCAAGCCGCCTTCAGTGTGCAGGGAGCCTACGCCCAGCAGACCGTGTGGAGCGAGAACTTCGACAACGGCAGTGCCGGCTGGACGCTGGGCATGGATCCGAACAACTACTTCGGCTGGGATTTGGCCAAGTCGACCTCCAAGCCATTCAGCGACATCGACCCCGACGACGTGCTGTCGCTGCACATCGACGGCCCTTACCAGACCTTCCGCCGCGCCATCGCCACGGCTAGCAGCCCGGCCATCGACGTGCCGGCCAACGCTGTGCTGCACGCCTACGTGTGCTACAGCCAGAACATGAACGACTACGCCGTGCTGACCATCAACGCGTCGACCGACGACTTTGCCACCGTCACCGAGCTGTGGAACAGCACCATGGAGACTGGCGAGGCCAGCACGCGCTGGCACGCGCTGGAGCTTCCCATGACGGCCTGGGCCGGGCAGCAGGTGAAGCTGCAGTTCGTCTACGGTCCTGGCACGAAGGACAGCTTCGGCACCGGCGGCTACATGGCCGAATACTTCATCGACGGGCTGGCACTCACCGGCGTGGGCGACATCGACGGTGTGACGGTGCAGACCGGCGAGACGGTCAACTTCGTCGACACATCGGCCGGCGAGGTGGCCCAGTGGCAGTGGAGCTTCCCCGGCGGCACGCCCGAGAGCTCGACCGAAGCCGCCCCTAGCGTCTACTACAAGCACGACGGCACCTACGACGTCACCCTCACCGTGACCGACGCCAACGGCGCCACCAGCACCGTGACCCGCGAGGGCTTCGTCACCGTGACCGGCACCGCTCCTGTGGCCAAGATTCTGCCTCCGGCCACGTTCCGCTTCGACGACACCCACCTGCCCATGGTGTGCCCGCTCATCCCCGTGCAGTATCGCGACGCCAGCGCCGGCTTCCCCACCGAGTGGAACTGGACCTTCAGCAGCTGCGTTCCGGCCACCAGCACCGAGGAGAACCCCTGGGTGAGCTACGAGCAGATGCACGAGCAGACGGTGGCCCTCACCGTGGCCAACGAGCACGGCACATCGAGCGACCAGATCCAGGTCTCGGCCGAGTATCAGGGCTACATCAGCAACCTGCTGCCCGACGACTACCCGGTGACCTACGACCTCGACGGCGAGGGCACCTTCCCTGGCTCCAACAAGATGAAAATCAACGCCTATGCCGAGCGATTCTCGGCTCCGTCGTGCCCGATGGTGGTCTACGGCGCGCTCGTCTTCTTCGAGACCGCCCAGGCCGAGGCCATTGCCGACCAGGTGAGCAACATCGGTGTGCACCTGTGCAAGGTGGACGAGAACGGCAACCCCGGCGAGAAGATGGACTCCTTCTGGTGGTTTGTCACCGACCTGGCCACCAACACCAGCACCACGCTGCGCGGCACCATGTTTGAGTTCGACCCGCAGGTGGTGAACGAGGACTTCTACATCATGGTCGACGGCATACCCGAGTGGAACGACTCGTGCAACGTGTCGTTCTGCACCGCCCGCATGCGCAACCACGACAACACGGCCTACTACCGCCTGCGCGACCAATGGCGCCCCGTGACGGGCTTCTTCGAGCAGGGCATGGGCACGTCGTTCTATATCATGCCGCTCATCGCCCACTCGCCGCTGACGCTGCTGCCCGTGGGCACCACCGACATCGAAGTGCCAGCCCAGGGCGGCGAGATAGAGCAGCAAATCTTCTCGATGTTCGGCTACGACAACCCCGAGCCCAACGGCAGCGACTGGTGCCGCATCACCAGCACGCCCAACGACCTCACGCTCGACACGCTGCGCATCGCCTACGACGCACTGCCGGCCGGCATCCAGAGCCGCACCACCACCTTCACCATCACCGACCGCGTGGGTGCCAGCACCTGCACGTTCAACGTGATTCAGAAGGCCGCCGCCACGGGCCGCAAGGGCGATGTGAACAACGACGGCTTCGTCGACATCAACGATGTGAACATCCTCATCAACATCATCCTCGACCGCGACAGCGCCGACAACTACAACGGCCGCGCGCTCATCACCGACGACAACACCGTCGACATCGCCGACGTCAACGAGCTGGTCAACCTCATCCTGACCCAGTAACCCCAGCGGGACAATAGGGTCGGAGGTTTTTTGTCCCGCTTTTGCCCCGCAGCGCAAGTCTTTACCCCACATCGGGCCGCCCGGCATCCAAGCTTGGCGGCCCGTTGCTTGCTGCGCATCGAGGCGGTGGCAGCTGCATGGCGGCGGCGCACATCTCGTCCGCTGCCGAAAGATGCAAGTTATTAAGGTGGGTTCTATAAATTGCAAAAAGTAATGAATGGTTTTGGCCGCCTTGGGTTGCTTGCTGGCATCTTTTGTCTCAACAGCTTGAACCGTAGCCCGCTACTGCTTCGCGCAGCTTGAGCCAAAACCTGCTCAGCAATCAAGCCCAATTCGGCTCAAGCAATTTATAGAACCCACCTTAAGGACTTTTGCCTGTCAATTGACAATTATTTTGTAACTTTGCGGCATGATAATCAAGTAGCAGACCTATGCAAGAGCTCGACAAAAAATTCTACAAGATAGGCGACGTTGCCAAAATCCTCGGTCTTCCCGAGTCCACATTGCGCTATTGGGAGTCGCAGTTCACCATCATCAAGCCGCGTCGCAATGCGAAGAACATCCGCTTCTACACGCCGCAGGACATCGAGACCATCCGCAAAATCCACTATTTGGTCAAGGAGAAAGGATTCAAGCTCGACGCCGCCCAGGCGCAGATACGCGCCAACCGCGACGGTGTCGACAAGCGCTTCGAGGTGGTGGAGCGGCTGAAAGGCGTCCGCGACCAGCTTAAGGAGCTCCAGCAGGCGCTCAACCAAGTGTGCCGGTGAGCCGCTGAGCGTTATGGTGGGTTCTATAAATTGCAAAAAAGTAATGAATGGTTTTGGCCGCCTTGGG
>CAMVDK010000238.1 GCA_947166165.1 uncultured Porphyromonadaceae bacterium | reverse complement strand
CAAGCCCGACAACATCATCGTGCGTGGCGATGGCTCGCTGGTGCTGGTCGACTACGACGGCATGTACGTCCCCGCCATGCAGGGGCAAAAAGCCCGCGAACTCGGCTCGCCCGACTACCGCCACCCCGCGCGCACCGCCGACGACTTCAACGAGCACATCGACGACTTCTCGCTCGCCACCATCGCCATGCAGCTCGCCGCCATCGCCCTCGAGCCCGGGCTGTTCGCCAACCAAAACGGCGACACCCTGCTGCTCACCGAGCACGACCACCGCAACCCGGCCGGCAGCACCACCCACCAGCGTCTGCACAGCCTGTTGGGCAAAGCCGACTTCGAGCGCCTCTACGCCCTCTATCACCTCGCCCACGCCCAGCAAACGCTCAGCAACGTCAGTTTCCGAGCCTTTCAATTCCCCAAACCCGAGAAAAAAACCGAACCCATGGAAATCTCCACTGATTTTACTGACGAAGACAGAGAAAACGGAGTAAGAGACGAGTTCGGAGCATTATACAGTCCTGACGGGCTGCGGCTGCTAGAAGGACCAGACATTCAGGAGTACCATATCCGCCAAGGGACGAGAGTTATTTGTGATTTGGCGTTTTTGAAGTGTAATAGTTTGTCCTCCATCAACATCCCCGATTCCGTGACCCATATCGGAAGAAGAGCGTTTTATGGGTGCGATAGTTTGTCCTCCATCACCATCCCCGATTCCGTGACTCATATCGGAGCAAATCCTTTCGGTGTTAGTGGCTTATGTAGAATAGAATGTAAAAGTCCTTTCTTCGAGGCTGATGAGCATGCGTTATATTCTAAAGGCAAAAGAGAACTCATCACATTTTTCGACAAAAGTATTTCAAGATTCACAATTCCCGATTCCGTGACACATATCGGTGGTGGTGCGTTTGCTGAGTGCAAAAGTTTGTCCTCCATCACCATCCCCGATTCCGTGACCCATATCGGAAGAAGTGCGTTTCATTCCTGTGAAAGTTTGTCCTCCATCATCATCCCCGATTCCGTGACCCATATAGGTGACCGTGCGTTTCGGCGGTGCAAAAGTTTGTCCTCCATCACCATCCCTAATTCTGTGACCCATATCGGTAATGGTGTGTTTTTTAGGTGCGATAGTTTGTCCTCCATCACCATCCCGCGTGGAAGTCGGGCGAAGTTTAAGCAAATGCTCCCTAAATTTTTGCACGAAAAACTTATAGAGCAATGATACTGATTGAAACGAAGCGAAAGAAGCCGGAGAATATCCTTAAGCGTTATCCTGGCGCTATATTGATTGACGTGACCAGCAAAGCGAGTGATGACTGGGTGAAACTCAGCCCGTTCTATCCGCACGGCGGCATTCCCGAGCCGTTTACCGAGGGAATGACGGCCAGTTGTGTCGAGGCCATTTGGCAGGGGCTGAAAGTGTTTGAGCATTGCGATGTCGACACTTCGTTGTTTGCCAACACCACGATGCGCGGCCTGAAGCGCACGGTGCGCAAATATGGCAAACCACTCGGTCACCGCAAAGGCGTCTACGGCACCGAACTGCTGGGCTATATCGAAGCCCGCAAGCAGATCTACATCCCCACCTACCGCTGGATGCTAGAGCACAAGGTGCAAGCCATCATCGAGCGGCTGCGCGAACTGTCGAAGACCAAAACAATCGTCCTGCTTGACTACGACACCAATGCCGATGTGGAGAACGCCGCCAAGCCACTCTCACACGCCTCGCTCATCAAAGCCTACGTCGAGGGCATCTACCCTTATGGCGAAAAGGTGGCACAAGATTTGCAAGAACCTCAACAGCCAACTCTATTCCCCGACGATTAAAAAAAACTTATAATATGAGCCAACGCAGTAATTGGAACGAATTCAAAGCCATTCTTGACCGGCATGGCATCAAGAAGCTGTATCACTTCACCGACCGCGACAACCTTGAAGCCATCATCAAGCATGGCGGCCTTTACTCGTGGGCCGACTGCGAAGCCAAGGGCATCAAGATTCCCAAACCCGGCGGTGGCGACTTGTCGAGGCAGCTCGACAAGCGCGATGGCCTGCAGCACTACGTGCGCGTCAGCTTCACCACGCAGCATCCCATGATGTATGTGGCCATGAACGATGGCCGCATCAGCAATCCGGTGATTCTCGAGATCGACCCGGCGGTGATTTTCGATTCCGAGAGCCGCTATGCCGACATGAATGCCACGCGCACGGGCGCACATGTGGGCGGCAGCCTTGACGACTTCGAGCGCATCCACTTCCAAAGCGTGAAGGCGCGGAATCATTTCGACCTCGACGAGAGCGAGCAGCCCTATTTCCAAGCCGAGATATTGGTGAAGAACTGCATTCCGCTCAAGTATATCACCAACATCGCCAACTTCGGCATACCCATTCCGTCGCAGCCCCAGCAGTTGCAGAGCAAGGACGCTTACACGGCCCAAATCACGCGCAGCACCCCCACGGCGTTCATCTTCCTCGTCGACCAGTCCATCTCGATGAACCGCACCACGACGCTCAATGGCGAAGACATGACGCTGGCCGAGGCCGTGGCCCGCATCGTGAACAACCAAATCAACGAACTCGTGCTGCGCTGCATCAAGACCAACGAGGTGCGGCATTATTACGACATCGCTGTCATCGGCTACGGCCACGGGGTGTATAGCGGATGGAACGGCGAGTTGGAAGGCCGCGACTTTGTCTCGCCCGACGAAATCAAGCGCAACCCGTTCAAGCGGATTGTCACCCGCGAGGAAGTGCGCACCCGCCGAGGCACCACCGTCAAAGAGGTGGAGAAAGTGCAGTGGCTGCAGGCGCGCCACGACGGACGCCAGACCCGCATGGACTTGGCATTCCGAAGAGCTAAAGCGCTCCTTGAGGAGTGGATGAAGAAGCATCACGACAAGGATTGCTACCCACCGACCATCATCAACATCACCGATGGAGAATACGTTGGATGCACATACGACACCATGCAGCAAGAAGCCAACGAACTGAAATCGATGTTCACCAACGATGGCAACGTGCTGCTGTTCAACATTCACATTGCCCCGAACTGCGACGACCGAATCGTGTTCCCCGTCAGCCGCGACGAGCTTACGGACAATCGTTACGGCACCAAGCTGTTCAACTTGTCGAGCCTCTTGCCGCTGCGCTACAATGCCGACATCGCGCGCGTTCGCAACGACAACGACACCGCCAGCCGCCACGCAGCCATGGCGGTGAATGCCGACATGAGCACGCTGATTCAGCTCATGGACATCGGAACGCCCACCAACATCAGTCAGAACCGATGAAATCGCGGTGCATTTCCATCGTCAAGCCTGAACCGAACACCATCAACGAGGATGCGGTGCTTGCCCGCGCGGGCTGCATCGCGGTGGCCGATGGTGCTGGCGGTGGAGGCATGTTCGCCGAGCGGTGGTCAAGCTATCTGCTCGACCACCTGCCCGCAGAGCCTGTCACCTCATTCGAACAATTGGACCGATGGATTGACGGCATCTGGGAGCCGTTCTACAACGATTGCGAGAAGATGGCAAGGGCCATGGGCGGCATGGTGCTGAGCAAATTTTACGACGAGGGTTCGTTTTCGACGCTTGCGGCGATGTGGCATGGCGAGGGCTGCGTGCACTGGACCACCTATGGCGACAGCGTGGCGTTCTGCTACGACCGGCGCACCGGCAGCTTGCAGTATTCCATCTCCGGCCTGACGCAGTTCAACGAGCCGCCTTACCTCATCAGTTGCAAAGACTCGTTGCAAGACAAGGGCTTTGCGCACGGCAGTTTCACCCATGCTGCCGGGCACGTTTATTTCGTTGCAACCGATGCCCTGGCGCACTACATCATCATGATGTATATGGTGAGCCGAAAGGAGCAATTCCAGTCGCAACTCAACGAGGCGATGGAAGCTCACGGGAAAAACGCCACATTTATCAAAAGCGCCATGGCCATGCCCCACGTCAGTTTCACCAAAGTGCTGGCAAAACTGCTCAACTGCGTCGGGCACAAAACGAACTTCGGCAACCACCTGGCCGGCCTTCGTCGCCGTAGGCTGATCGCCATCGACGACTATTCGATGGCAACGATGAGTTGACGCAGGGAGGCGACCGGGCGGTAGCGGCCATGACAGGTCATGGCCCTACCCTCGGCGGCAATCCGACATCGCCTCGGCTTGGGTGGTGGCCCAGTGGCCGAGTCGAAAATCTCGGCGGGGGAGGAAATCCTACGTCTATCGACGTAGCTTTGCGAGTGGTTGCCATGGTCCCCACATACGTCGCCGCGCCAATGGCTGCCGCCGTTGGCACTCGGCTCCTTAATGTGGGGTTAAAGAAATCTGCACGTCTTTGACGTGCGCTTCGGCCACGCCGCACACCACAAACCTGCGAGGCAAGTAGAGCCTCGCCTTGGCGTGGCCAGATGACCGAATCAAACCGCCGTCAGGCAAACGTCATCGGTAGGGGCGTGACCTGTCACGCCCGGTTACCGAGTCATGGGTTCCGAGTCTGTATTGCTTTGATTACCATTCGGTCATCCGGAGGTTGTGTCAAAAAGGATATGCACGCTTCGCGTG
>CAMVDK010000237.1 GCA_947166165.1 uncultured Porphyromonadaceae bacterium | reverse complement strand
GCACACGGTTGGGACTTATTAAATATGTGATGTCGCTCATGAACGGCGCCCGCCTGGGCATTGCCGCGCAGAGCGTAGGCGTGGAGCAGGAAGCCTACAACGAGGCGCTGGCCTACGCCCGCGAGCGCGCTCAGTTCGGCAAGAAAATCATCACCTTCCCCGCCGTCTACGACATGCTCTCGCGCATGAAGGCCAAACTCGACGCCGGCCGGTCGCTGCTCTATCAGACGGCGCGCTACGTGGACGTCTACAAAGCCCTCGAGGACATCGCCCGCGACCGCACGCTGGCTCCCGAAGAGCGGCAGGAGATGAAGAAGTACCAGCGCATGGCCGACGCCTTCACGCCGCTGGCCAAGGGCATGAACTCGGAATATGCCAACCAGAACGCCTACGACGCCATCTCGGTGCATGGTGGCTCGGGATTCATCATGGAGTACAAGTGCCAGCGCCTGTACCGCGACGCCCGCATCTTCTCCATCTACGAGGGAACGACGCAACTGCAGGTGGTGGCCGCCGTGCGCTACATCACCAACGGCACCTACCTGACGCTCATCCGCGAGATGCTGCAGAGCGAGGTGGCCGAGGGGCTGAAACCGATGCAGCAGCGCGTGAGCGCGATGGTCGACCGCTATGAGGCCGCCATTGCCCGCGTCAAGGCGCTCGACAACGTGGAGGCCCACGACTTCCTGGCACGCCGGCTCTACGACATGACGGCCGAAATCGTGATGTCGCTGCTCATCCTCGACGACGCCACGCGCTCGCCCGAGCTCTTTGAGCGCAGCGCGCGTGTCTATGTGCCCATGGCCGAGGCCAACGTGGCCGGCCATGCCGCCTACATCGACGCCTTCGAGGTGGCCCAGCTCGACGCCTTCCGTGCAGAGTGAATGCAAAAAAACGATTCAATCAATTGACAAAAGCATAGAACAATGAAGCCTACATTATTTGTACTAGCTGCTGGAATGGGCAGCCGCTATGGCGGCCTCAAGCAGCTCGACGGACTCGGCCCTCACGGCGAGACCATCATGGACTATTCAATTTACGATGCCATCAAGAGTGGTTTTGGCAAGGTGGTCTTTGTGATTCGCAAAGACTTTGAGGCCGACTTCCGCGAGAAGATTCTTTCGAAATATGAGGGTCACATCCCCGTCGAGGTGGTCTTCCAGGCCGTGACCGACCTTCCCGAAGGGTTCACCTGCCCGCCGGAGCGCGTCAAGCCCTGGGGCACCAACCACGCCCTGCTCATGGGCCGCGAGGTGATCCACGAGCCGTTTGCCATCATCAACAGCGACGACTACTACGGCCGCAACAGCTTCGAGGTGATGGCTGCCGAACTGCAGTCGCTGCCCGAAGGAAGCACCGGCCACTACAGCATGGTGGGCTTCAAGGTGGGCAACACCATGAGCGAGAGCGGAACCGTGGCGCGCGGCGTGTGCCAGGAGCGCGACGGACTGCTCACCGGAGTGGTGGAGCGCACCAGCATCGGCTACGACGAGCAGCACAACATCGCCTTCACCGACGACGACGGCTCCAAGCAGCTGCTCGACTTCGACACGCCCGTGTCGATGAACTTCTGGGGATTCACCCCCGACTACTTCGAGCACAGCGAGCGCCGCTTTGTGGAGTTCCTGCGCGAGAACATCGACAAGCCCAAGGCCGAGTTCTTCATCCCCACGCTCGTCAACGAGCTGGTGGCCGGCGGCACGGCCCAGGTCAAGGTGCTCAGCACCGACTCCAAGTGGTTCGGCGTCACCTACAGTGCCGACCGCCAGGGTGTGGTCGACAAGTTCGCCCAGCTCCACGAGCAGGGCGTGTATCCCGAACGCTTGTTCTGACCTAAAGAAAAAGAATTGTTTCACATAACCTGAATCCAAATGAAAGAGAAAATCAAATCGTTGTTTGACAGCCGTTTCGGCACGCAAGGCGTGTTCTATGCCTCGGCAGGCCGCATCAACCTCATCGGCGAGCACACCGACTACAATGGTGGCTTCGTCTTCCCTGGCGCCATCGACAAGTGCATCATGGCCGAAATCAACGTCAACGGCACCGACCGCGTGCGCGTCTACAGTGCCGACCTCGACGCCTACACCGAGTTCGGACTCAACGAGGAGGATGCCCCCCGCGAGCAGTGGGCACGCTACATCTTCGGCGTGTGCCGCGAGGTGATCAAGCGCGGTTTCACCGTCAAGGGCTTCGACACCGTGTTTGCCGGCAATGTGCCTCTGGGTGCCGGCCTCTCGTCGAGCGCCGCCCTGGAGTCGTGTTTTGCCTTTGCGCTCAACGACTTGTTCAACGATAACAAGATTGAGAAATTCGAGCTCGCACTCATCGGTCAGAGCACCGAACACAACTATTGCGGCGTGAACTGCGGCATCATGGACCAGTTCGCCTCGGTGTTCGGCAAGAAGGACCACCTGATGCGTCTCGACTGCCGCTCGCTCGAGTATGAGTACTATCCGTTCAAGGCCGATGGCTACAAGCTCGTCCTGCTCGACAGCAAGGTGAAGCACGAGCTGGTCGACTCGCCCTACAACAAGCGTCGCCAGTCGTGCGAGCGCGTGGCCAAGACCCTGGGTGTGGAGACACTACGCGATGCCGACATGGCCATGCTCGAGGCCGCCAAGGACAAGGTGAGCGAGGAAGACTTCATGCGCGCCCGCTACGTGATTGGCGAGAAGCAGCGCGTGCTCGACGTGTGCGACGCGCTGCAGCGTGGCGACTTCGACACCGTGGGCCGCTGCATGTATGAGACGCATCAAGGCTTGTCGAAGGACTACGAGGTGAGCTGCGAAGAACTTGACTATCTGAACGACATCGCCCGCGAGTGTGGCGTGACCGGCTCACGCATCATGGGCGGCGGCTTTGGCGGCTGCACCATCAACCTGGTCAAGGACGAGTGCTACGACCGCTTCATCGCCACCGCTTGCGAGAAGTTCAACGCCAAGTATGGCCACGAGCCCGTCGTCTATCCCGTGGTGATCAGCGACGGCGCCCACAAGTGCGAGTGAACGGCCATGAAGCATTACATCGAAACGTGTCCGTCGCCTAAAGGCGCCATCACGCTTTTCAAGCTCGTGAACGCGAGCGGCGCGAGCGTCACGCTCTCCACGCTCGGGGCCGGCATCACCTCCATCATCGTGCCCGATGCCCAAGGCCGCATGGCCGATGTGGTGCTGGGCTATGCCGATGCCGCCCACTATCTTTACGACGGCCCCTGCATGGGCAAGACCCCCGGGCGTTATGCCAACCGCATCGCCAAAGGGCACCTCGTGGTGGACGGCAAGCTCCACCAGCTGGCCATCAACAACGGCCCCAACGCGCTCCATGGCGGTCCCGAGGGCTTCCAGAACCAAATCTGGGACGCCGAACTCGAGGACGACAACCGCGTGGTGTTCACCCTCGTCAGCCCCGATGGCGACGAGCACTATCCCGGACAGCTCACGGCGCGGGTGGCTTACACCTGGACCGACGACAACGTGCTCAAGATCGAGCTCGGAGCCGTGACCGACGCGCCCACCGTGGTCAACCTCACCAACCACACCTACTTCAACCTGGCTGGCGAGGACAGCGGCACGGTGCTCGACCACGAGCTCACGCTCAATGCCGAGTGCTACCTGCCCACCGACGAGTCGCTCATCCCCACCGGCGAGATGGCTCCCGTGGCAGGCACGCCCATGGACTTCACCGAGTCTAAACCGCTCGGGCGCGACATCCGCCAGGACTTCGATGCCCTGCGCTACGGCAAGGGCTACGACAACTGCTGGGTGCTTGATGCCGAGGGAAAGCAAAAGTTGTGTACGGCCGCCATTCTGCTGCATCGTGGCAGCGGGCGCACGCTCGAGGTGATTACCGACCAGCCCGCCGTGCAGGTCTACACCGGCAACTGGCTCGACGGATGTCCCGAGAGCAAGAGCGGAAAGGCTTATCACGACTACGATGGCGTGGCCATCGAGTGCCAGGGAATGCCCGACGCGCCCAACAAGCCTAACTTCCCATCGCAGTCGCTGCGGCCCGACGAGGAGTACAACCGGGTCATCTTCTTCGACTTCGGAACGCTCTGAGTCTCGAAGCCCACAACCACCGAAGCAACGAGCTGCAGCCTCTGTTATAGAGGCCGCAGCTCGTTGGCTGGTTTGGGGGAGGTGATTCAGCCGGTTATTCTTCCTCGTCGCTCAGGTCGACGGCGTAGTACACCTTTTTGCCGGTGGGGTAGATGCCGGTGACGAACATCACCTTGTCGGTGTCGGTGGCTCGCATGATCTGGTTGTAGATGTTCTCCACGTCCTCGGTGCTGTTCACCGTGATGTTGTTGATGTCGGTGATGATGAATCCGTCCTTGATGCCTGCTTGTTTGAATTTGCCGGCCTTGATGCCCACCACCTTCCCGCCCTGCGTGATGTTGAGCTCCTTCTTCTCCTTGTCGCTCAGCGTGCTGAAGGCGCATCCCAGACTCATCATGTCGCTCTGCTTGGTCATCTTGGTGCTGCCTTGGGTGTTCTTGAAGGTGACGGTGGTGGTGTGCAGCTTGTTGTTGCGGTAGTAGGCCACTTCCACCTTGTCGCC
>CAMVDK010000236.1 GCA_947166165.1 uncultured Porphyromonadaceae bacterium | reverse complement strand
GATTGTTTTTTCACCACTAAATTAGGTGAAATCCCCGACATGGCAAAATCCTGGGCAACTTTTTGTTGCCCAGGATGTTATAAAGTTTGTTAATCTAAAGTGGTGCGGATTTAAGGCTACTTGTAATTTATCCTTTTGTTCTTTTAGTCTATATCCTGCCACTTTTTTCGAGTGGGTTCATTGATAATCCAGCTAAACACCGATTTCATCAGTTCTTTCACATTTTCATAGAAAGAAGTATCTTGCACACGTCAAGGTCGGCCACAATTCATCCTCCATACATATTAGTCTGTTATTTAAATGTTTATTATTTAGTAACGACATGAATAATTGTGCCAACAGCGCGGTACCAAAAGCGAAAATTAGCGGCAACATTGATTTTTTTATTCTGCCGGTGTAAAATCTCGCAAATTTTGAGTAACTTTGCAATTCGAAACATCATCCATCAGTACTATGTCTGCAATCAAGACTTCCCTCTTTTCCGGTGCGGCCATCGCCTGGACATTGCTGACCCACGCCCAACAGGTGGTTGTGGCATTTGACTACGATGCCGCGGGCAACCGCATCGCCCGGCATGTGGTGGCCGACCCGCCGCAGCTGTCGCCGCCCCGCTCGCCGGCTGTCGCCCATGAAGTGGGGTCTGTTTCGGTGACACCCACCGTCACCGCCGGCCCGGTGACGGTGTCCACCACCGCCGATGCCCTCGCCGGGCCAATGCCGTGGACACTCACCGATGCGCAGGGACGCGTGATGGCCACAGGCCAACTCTCTGAACCAATCACCACGCTGACTGTCATCGGTGCAAGCGGTGTTTATCTGCTCACCGTCACCCAAGCCGATGGCTTGGCGACGTTCAAAATCATCAAGCAATAGCCACCGCCATGAGAAACAGGGTTGCTTTATGGGCTTTCGTCATCCTATATGGCGCATCATCTGCTTTGGCCCAGCGGCGCATAGGTGCGGTCTACACAACCACCGATGCGCCCATCGATGTATTGCAGGCCCCCGACCCCGTGAACCCTGTCCCTGAAATCGGTTCTGCGGTTCCGATTCCGTGTGACTCGGACACCACCACTACATACATCCCCGACGTCAACCTGGTTGGCGAGATTCCCTACACGCTGACGGTGGGTGATGGCGGACGCCCCGTTGTGGATATCCCCATCGAGACATTCTGCGAGTCGGGCAGCCTGCATCCGGGCATCTCGCTCCGCTACACCGGCGCCAACGAGCGCACGTTCATGGGCGATGGGTGGGCGCTGGCAGGCCTTCACACCATCGAGCGGGTGCCCCACAACTGGTTCACCGACAGCATATCGCGCGGCGTGCAGTGCGACTCGCAGGATGCATTCGCACTCGATGGCGAGCGACTTATCCGCATCGACAGCGAGTGTGCCGACAGCATAGAGTGGTTCACCGGTCAAACTAGCCGCGTGCGCGTGTGCCGATACATCGGCGCAGACACCGTCAACGGCTTCGACCATTTCGATGCTTACTATCCCGACGGCACCACGGCGAAATTCAACAATGCGTATTATACCCGCTACTGCTGCAACCGTGTGGTGCGCATTGACGGGTCGCAGGTCGGCATCGAATACGCCGGGAAGACCCGACCCACCATCATCCACTATGGCGACGGACGCACCATCACGTTCGACTACTCGCTCACCGACACCGGCAAACGGAAGTACTCCGGAGGCCACTATACCACAGAACCCGGCCGGCTCACCTACATCCGTGTCAACAAGGGCGAAGAGGAGATTGCGACCTACCGCCTTGACTACAACAACTCCTATGATGTGAACGCCCCTGTGACACGCATTATCCGAACCGACGCCCAGGGCAACGCCCTCAAGAGTCTGAGTTTCCACTATGGAGCGCGCACAGCGTCATCAGACACCACGACCCTCAGGATGAGCAAATACTTCGGCAACTACGACTACGGAGGCCTTGTCACCGTTCCGGGAAAGTTCGACCACAAGTCGGACAACGACGGGTTCATGGTCTACCCCAACCGCAGTCCGTATTTTGTCCACAACATGCTGGGCAACATGATTGTGAACCAGTACCGCTCCGATGACTCGATCATCGTGGCCACCTCGATGCGCGACTATGTGGGCACCATCTACTGCGAAACCATTCCCACGCACGAGGATTTCGTCGACGCCGTGGCCATGGACATCGACGGCATACACGGCGACGAGGTGGTCACCGTGCGCAACCATGTGAGCGGGGACTCCGACGTCCTAGTGATTTCCAACCATTACCTCCGTGACCTGCCACCCGGCATCAACCCTCCGTCGCCGTTCGTCATCAGCAAGCCGAGCCTCGGCGGGCTGCAAGGCGCTCCACGACCCAGGTCGGTCATCGCGGGCGATTTCGACGGCGACGGACGCGACGAGCTGGCCGTCATCAGCCACTCCCATCCCCTGGGACTGGACGTGAAAGGTTGCATCGACATCATCCGCGTCACACCCACATCAGCCACGGTCGAGGGGTCATTTGAGATTGACAGCTGCCGCATCGGCCTGCCGTGCCAGTTCCCCGTTGGCAATAACGACCCCATCGAGCAATACAAGACCTCGCACCGCATCGTGCCCATGGATTATGACGGCGACGGAAAGATGGAGCTGGCCGTGTTCACCCCCGACTCAATGCACATCTACGCGTTCCAGTACAATGCCTCGCGCACGCTGGCCATGCAGCATATTAAATCCAATTTCCCCATCGCCAAGAAGAGGTTCTATGAGGAGTTCCACATGACCCCGGGTGACTTCAACGGCGACGGCATCACCGACATAGCCCTGCACAACATGATGGTTTTTCATTATGGGGACAGGCGGGACACTGTGTCACAGGTTTTCCTCGGAGACGGGAAAGGAAGACTCATACCCTGCGTTTACACCACGAGCACCGACAACAACGCCGATGAGCAGTATCCGGCTCACCTCGACAACGACCGGATCACCGATCGGCTCACCTACAACCACGAGACGGGTCGGCTCCACACTTCCATGCGGGGCGAATCCTGGGTCTCGTCGCAGATTCCCGCAGGCAGCCACATCGTGCCATGCCGGTCGCTGGCGCGCGGCGGCAGTGTGATGTATGCCATCGGCCAGAACGGCCGGGTGACGGCGGTGCGCATCGACCGCACCACCGATGAGCGATGCCTGCTGACATCGATGCGCGACTGCATGGGCAACGAGCATGAGTTCCGATACCGACGACTTTGCTACGGCTACAGCGTGGAGAGTTCGTTCAAGCTCTTCGACTATGTGGACGACTACAGCCTCCAGGGCAACGGCCGTGCCGTGCTGTCGCAGCATCTGCACACGGCGGGCGGCACGACGCTGCACAATGTGGGCTACAGCTTCGAATACCCGGTGATGAACCTGCGCGGGCTGGGGTTCTGCGGCTTTGAGCGCATCAGCTGGCAAGATTCAATCACCGGGCTGCATGGCCTCACCGTGTTCCGTCCCGACAGTTTCGGCATCCCCGTCTACAAGCGCGACATACGCTACAACCGCACGCTTCGGCACACCGCACGGCGCGAACTCGGCGGGCGCATCACCATCAGGCTCGTATGCGACAGCATCCATGACAAGGCCACCGGCACCGACGCGGTGAACACCTACTCCTACACAACTCATGGCGACCTCGCCGGCAAGCTCACCGAACACAGCGACGGTTCCACCCAGGAGCATCAACTGACCTTCACCGACATCACCGGCGGCACGCACCGCAAGTTCAGCCTGCCCGTGCATGAGACCTGGTCGACGGGCAGCGGAGGTGTATCGGCATTGAAAGGGAAACTCACGTTCTACAACTCCAAGAACCTGCCCGACTCCGTCATCGAGTACTCCGGCGCACCCGCCAACGTGCTGGCCACCCATACCTACACCTATGACTCCATGGGCCGGACTGTGATCCACAGCGTGCGCCAGTACACGGCCTCCACAGCCATGACCGAGCAGTTTGAGTATGACTACGACCGAACACCCTCGGCAGCGACCGATTTCACGGGAGCGAGAACATCGTTCCGGCTTGGCGCGTTCGGTTTCGACCACTGGTTCCGCCACATCAACACGCCGGTGGGCGGCGGTGAGCTCACACCCGCCGGTGCCAATGACGGCGGCACGCGCGGCGGAGGCCTGGTGGAGCCATTGCCCGACCTCGACCCTCTCGGACTCATGACCCGTTACCACTACGACAGCTTTGGCCGGGTGGACAGCATCTCCACCCCCTATGGCACGGGCATCCGCATCACCCGCAGCTGGGCCGGATCCAACGACGCGGGTGCAGCTTTACTGGTCGAGACCACCGAAGACGGACGACCCGCGCTGCGCGACTGGTACGATCCACTGGGTCATCACGTGCGCCACAGCGAGCAGCGGTTCGACGGCTCCTGGCTCACCGTCGACAGCGTGTTCGACAGCAGGGGAAGGCTCGTGCAGGCCTCGGCCCCCTATAAAAGCCACGCCGCACTGTGGACCGTGTACACCTACGACAACTATGACCGGCCCACTTCCATCACACACCCCGACGGCCATGTGGACACCTTCGGCTACAACGCGCT
>CAMVDK010000235.1 GCA_947166165.1 uncultured Porphyromonadaceae bacterium | reverse complement strand
CAGCAAGAAACCGAAATCAGCACCTTGGGAGAGTTCGGGCTCATCGAGCAGCTCACCAAGGGCTTTGAGTGTAAGAATGCCGGCACCTACAAGGGTGTGGGCGACGACTGCGCCGTGATTCACGGCAACGCCGAGTGTGAGACACTCGTCACCACCGACCTCCTGCTCGAGGGCATCCACTTCGACCTCACCTACGTGCCCCTGCGCCACTTGGGCTACAAGGCCGTGGCGGTGAACGTGAGCGACGTGGTGGCCATGAACGGCACGCCGCGCCAGATCACCGTGTCGCTGGGCATCAGCAAGCGGTTCACCGTCGAGCACATCGCCGAGCTGTATGCCGGCATCCGGCTGGCGTGCGAGGCCTACGGCGTCGACCTCGTGGGCGGCGACACCAGCGCGTCGGTCACCGGCCTGATCATCAGCATCACCTGCATCGGCGAGGCGGCCAAGGGCGACATCGTGTACCGCAGCGGAGCGCGCGACACCGACCTGATATGCGTCAGCGGCGACCTCGGCGGGGCCTACATGGGCCTGCAGCTGCTCGAGCGCGAGCGCGCCGCCGGACAGGGCATCCGCGACTTCCAGCCCGACTTCGCAGGACGGGAGTACATCCTCGAGCGCCAGCTCAAACCCGAGGCCCGGCGCGACGTGCTCGACGAGCTGCGGCAGCTGGGCATCCGGCCCACCGCGATGATCGACGTGAGCGACGGCCTGTCGAGCGAACTGCTGCACATCTGCAAGGCCAGCGGAGTGGGTTGCCGCGTCTACGAAGACCGCATCCCCATCGACTACCAGACAGCCATCATGGCCGAGGAGCTGAACATGAACGTCACCACCGCCGCCATGAACGGCGGCGAGGACTACGAACTGCTCTTCACCGTGCCGCTCACCTGCCACGAGCAGGTGGCGCAGATGCGCACCGCGCGCCTGATAGGCCGCATCACCAAGCCCGAACTCGGGGCCTGCCTGGTGACGCGCGACGACAACGAAATCGCCATCCGCGCCCAGGGCTGGAACGCGTTCAACCCATAGACCTCGGCTAGCCCCACCGATGCGCCTGCAGCCCTCAGCGCCTGAAGTGGTCGAAATTCATCAACGCCCAGTTGATGAGGTCGCCCACGATGGGCATGAGGCTCCGGCCCAAGTCGCTCAACGAATACTCGACCCGCGGCGGAATCTCGGCATATTGGTGGCGCTCCACCAGGCCGTCTTTTTCAAGGCTCTTGAGCGTGTCGCTCAGCACCTTCGACGAAATGTCGGGGATGGCCTTGCCGATGGTGCTGAATCGCGTGGCCTCGTTCTCCGAGAGGATGCACAAGATGAGCAACGACCACTTGCCCGAAAAGCGCGAAAGCACGTTCCTTATCGGGCACGATTCGATCGAAGTGTATTTTTCTAAATTTTCTTGCATTGGTAATGCGCTCATAATCAATATCAGTTACTTGGTTGTCACCGCATTACTTTTGTGTAACTTCTTGCAGAAGCCAACTATTTGCCTTAATTTTGCGGTGTTAAAAGTAAAGCGGATTTCTGCCGCAAAGTTAGTGACAAAATTAAACATATCCAAATCATGAGCGAATTAAAGGTTCTCAACAGTGGCGACAAGTTCGCCCACACCTCGGTAGGCCGGCTGAACGGCTTCGAGGGCAAGCAGTTTGTGAAAGATGTGGTTGGAGCCACATCGTGCGAAATCTCATTCGGCACCCTGCCCACCGGCGTGGCAGTGCCCTTCTATCACAGCCACAAGGAGAATGAGGAGAACTACATCATCCTCAGCGGCGCCGGCCGTTTCCAGGTGGGCGACGACGCTTTCGACATTGCCGAAGGTTCGGTGATTCGCGTGGCCACCAACTGCGACCGTAACATCAAGTGCACATCGCCCGAGCCTATGACTTACATCTGCATCCAGGCCAAGGAAGGCTCGCTGAACCAGTACACGCAGGGCGACGCCGAGATCACGCAGCACGAGGACAAGATGTGAGGCCAGCAATCCTCCATTCACCACACCGATGAAAAAAAGCGCCAGATGGCGCTTTTTTTCATCGGTGTGGTGGCGACTTTATTGTTGCTCTTTGGGGAGCTTGATTGGCAGGCGACGATAAAAAGCCACCTGAGCTTTAGGGTATTCTCAGGCGGCTGATTGATGCATTGTCCCGTCAGGGGACGGAGCGCGCGTCACTTGACGAGCACCTTGCGTCCGTTGACGATGTAGATGTTCGGGGCGAGGTTCTTGACCTCGGCGGCCCGGATGGCGTGGGCCACGCGCATGCCCTGCACGTTGTAGACGTCGACGATGTCGGTCTCGGCGGCGATGTCGGTGATGCTGGTCACCTCGCCGGGAGCCATGTGGCAGGCGGTGAGGTTGAACTGCTGGTCGCCGGCAATGCTCACATAGCAGCGGGTGGCGTGGAACACGTTGTCGGCATCGATGCGGGTGAAGTTGGCGTCGCTGTTGTTCACCACCAGGATGCCGTACAGGCCCTTGCCGTTGGTCTTGAGGGCAGCGCCGCTCATGGTCACTTCCACACCGGCTCCGGTGGTCATGGTCACCTTCGACTCACGGTTCTTGACCGTGGCGTTGACGCGCAGGGTCTTGGTGCCGGTCTCGCCGGGATAGTAGAGGATGTAGGGCTTGTTGGCTTCGATGCCCTCGCTCGTGCAGTCCTGGAAGTAGAGCACGATCTCGGAGCCGCGCTGCGAGACGTCGACCAGGCGCTCCAGTCTCACGCCCTGCCCGAAGGCGTCGCCGAGTTCCTGCTCGCTCACGGCAAAGGGCAGCGAGAGGGTGTTCCAGCCGTTGACCAGATAGCGGTCGACGGTCACGTTGCACTGCTGTCCGTCGTAGCGCTCGACCGATGTGCCGTTGTAGGTGCTCAGTCTCAATGGTGCCTGCGACCATGCCGACAGCGACAGGCCGGCCAAGGCAATCATGCAAAATAATTTCTTCATAGTACTTATCATTTAATGGTTAAACCTTACTTTTTTCACTCGTCGCAGATTGGGTGCTTGCGAGTTGGTTGCAAAAATAGACAAAATATTTTTAATCGCCAACAATCGCCACTGGAAAGCCGCCATTTTTTATTATTTTTTTCACCGGCTTCATGATTGGCAAGGCCAATGGACGGCAAAAGCCGGCTGGCGCGCCGCATGGGGGGCACGCACGCAGCCGGCGTGAATGGCCTGTGGGCGAATGCCGTGCGGCTGGTGGAAACGGTGCCACCGCGCCGGCTGGCGCTCACTTCACCTCGGGGTCGGGAGCGATGAGCTTGTAGCCCTTGCCGTGGATGTTGATGATCTCGATGTCGGGGTCGTCTTTGAGTTTCTTGCGCAGTTTGGTGATGTAGACGTCCATCGAGCGGGCGTTGAAGTAGTTGTCGTCGATCCAGATGGTCTTCAGGGCGAAGTTGCGCTCCAGAATCTCGTTCATGTGTGCGCACAGCAGGCTGAGCAGCTCGCTCTCCTTGGTGGTGAGGTTGTCGGTCTTCTCGTCGGTGAAGAGCACCTGCCGCTGGGTGTCGAAGGTGAACTTGCCGATTTTGTAGACCGTCACCTCTTTTCCCTTCTTGCCCTTCACGCGGCGCAGGATGGCCTCGATGCGGAGCACGAGCTCCTCCATGCTGAAGGGCTTGGTGATGTAGTCGTCGGCGCCGATTTTGAAGCCCTCGAGGATGTCCTCTTTCAGGTTCTTGGCGGTGAGGAAGATGATGGGCACATCGCTGTTGACGGTGCGGATTTCCTGTGCCAGCTGGAAGCCGTCCTTCTTGGGCATCATCACGTCGAGCAGGCAGATGTCGAACTTACCCTTCAGGAAGGCGCGGTAGCCGCTCTCGCCGTCGGCAAACAGCTCGGCCTTGTAGCCCTTGTCCTCGAGATACTCGCGGGTGAGCGTGCCCAGGTTCTCGTCGTCTTCACACAGCAGGATTCTTAGTTTCTCGTCCATAGTCGTTCTTATTTTAATAAAGGTAATGTGATAATGAATTTCGTTCCTTTTCCCAGTTCGCTTTCTGCGGCGATGCGGCCGCCGAACAGGGTGACCATCTTCTGCACATAGGCCAGGCCGAGTCCGAAGCCTTTCACGTCGTGCCGGTTGCCGGTGGACACGCGGTAGAATTTCTCGAACACCTTCTTGAGGTCGTCGCGCGCGATGCCCACGCCGTTGTCGGCCACGGTGATTTCGATGGTGTCCTCGTCGGGGTTGCGCGTGCTCACGAGCAGTTGCAGCGGCTCCTCTTCGCGGCGGTATTTGATGGCGTTGTCGAGCAGGTTGAAAATCACGTTGGTGAAGTGCAGGCGGTCCACGTTGACGATGGGGTCTTCGGCGTCGAGCGCGGCGGTGATGGTGCCGCCATAGCGCTCCACCTTGAGTTTGAAGGTGTTCACCACGCTGTCGATGCTGGCGTTGGCGTCTTCCTCCTCGAGGCGCATGGTGGCGTTCTTGCGGTCGAACATCGACATTTGCAGCACTTTCTCCACCTGGAAGCGCAGGCGCTTGGTCTCGTCGTTGATCACGGTGGACACGTGCTTGAGCATGGCCGGGCTCTTGCGCACGGTGTCGTCGTTGAGCATCTGGGCGGCGATGCTTATCGACGAGATGGGCGTCTTG
>CAMVDK010000234.1 GCA_947166165.1 uncultured Porphyromonadaceae bacterium | reverse complement strand
GGCGTAACTATATGTATACCAGCCGTATGCAACACAAACTGTCAAAGATGGGAAATTAGCGGATTCGTTTGAATTATGCAAAAGACAGGGCTTGTTATTTTCACTTTCATTTCAAAACTATTGTTTTCGGTAGCCTATGAAAACAATGGCATTGCCGGCCTTCGCGCTTGCGGTGAGTGGATGCCTGGCGGGTGTGAAGCGGCCGGGCCGGGCAGGATGAAAGCCGGCCGTCACAGCACCAGAGCGCGCTCCAGCCAGTAGCATGCCATTCCCGCCAGATAGCCGGCAAAGGCCACCCAACTGATGTGGCGCAGGTACCATCCAAAGCTGATGCGCTCCAGTCCCATGACCACCACTCCGGCGGCGCTGCCGATGATGAGCATCGAGCCGCCCACTCCGGCGCAATAGGCCAGCAGTTGCCAGAACTTCCCATCGACAGCCATGTCGCCCGTTGGTGCAATGGGATACATGCCCATGCATCCGGCCACCAGCGGCACATTGTCCACAATGCTCGAAATCACGCCTATGGTGCCGGTCACCAGATAGTGGTTGCCATGACTGGCGCCGTCGAGCCAACTCCCGAGCGCGGTGAGCACACCCACCTGCTCCAGACTGCTCACCGCCATGAGTATGCCCAGGAAAAAGAGGATGGTGGTCATGTCGATGTGGGTGATCAAACTGCTCACGCGTTTGCGCAGCCCTCCGGCAGGCTGGCGGCGCAAGTGGGCATAAAAGACTTCGGTGGTCACCCACAACAGGCTCAGCACAAGCAAGATGCCCATGAAGGGAGGCAGGCCCGTGAGCGTGCGGAAAACAGGCACAAAAATCAGCCCTCCCACGCCAATGACAAAGATGAACTGGCGCTGGTGGCTTGTGAGCTCGTCCTCGAGTTGAGGCACCTGCTTCACCGCCACAGCGTCGACGCGCCCGCGGAGCGAAAACTGAAGCAGCAGCACAGGCACCACCATCGACACCAAAGCCGGAACAAGCAGGTGGGTGATGACGCCCTCCGACGAAATCATCCCCTGGTTCCACAGCATGATGGTGGTCACGTCGCCGATAGGGGAGAACGCCCCTCCGGCATTGGCGGCAATCACCACCAGCCCGGCCAGGAGCATGCGGTCGTTGCGGTCGGTCACCAGTTTGCGCAGCACCATCACCATCACTATGCTGGTGGTCAAGTTGTCGAGAATGGCGCTGAGCAGGAACGTCATCAAAGCGATGTACCACATCAACCGCCGCTTGCTGGTGGTGTGGAGCGCCCGCTGAACAAAGTTGAAGCCTCCGTTCTGGTCGACAATCTCAACAATGGTCATGGCGCCCATCAGGAAAAACAGCGTGGTGGCTGTCGAGCCCAGATGGCGCTCAATGGTCGCGCCCACCTCATTCAACAGGTCGGCCGGGGCGACCCCGGGGTAGTATTGTTCGGGCGACATCATCAGCAGCGTCCAGCACACCACCATCATCAGCAGCGCCACGCCTGCTTTGTTCACCTTAATCACACTCTCGAGGGCAATGCAGGCGTAACCTGCAACAAACACAAGGACTATCGCCCAAGTCAATAAGCTCATACTCTCTCTAAACGTATATGATTTTGTAATTAGCGGTTCGAGTCACTTGAGGGGGGGCGGGCTTCCGTCTGTCCTGCCGGTGTCCGGCCCGTTGAGGGACGGCCGCAGAGGCCAGACGGCAGCTCAAACCCCCTCAAGTTCAGACAGGGTTCACTTTTTCAGCGCCTGGGCCACCACAGCGGCAGCGCGACCTGTGAAAAAATATGGATCGCCAACGCGGCGATACTGATAGTTGGCAAAGCGCAGCAGCAGCACGGCGGTGAATTCACCGTCGCGCGACGAGCAAATCTCCGCTCTCACGTTGCCCACGGGCACGGATTTGAGTTTGAGGCCCGCGGCAATGTCGGCCACACGGTCGCTGCCGGCGGTGAGCAGTTGTTCCAATTCGTGGAACGACTCGGGCTGGTAGTCGCGTTGCGTGGCGCACAACGTGCTGCCTGTGGGGGTGTAGACGGCCTTTTCTACAAGACCGAAGAAGGAGTTTGCGACACGGATGTCGCTGCGGCCCATCAATTCTGGAGCCATTTCAAGATGAGTTATTTTAGCCATAATTGTTGTTTCTGATTCACCGCAACCTTTCCAGTTGATGCGCCGGCGGGACTTCAGATGGGTGGCTGCCGGTGCGGGTGGTTGGGGTGAGGGTGAATAAATAAAGGTGGATGAATTGCTGCAAATAGCAGCATTCCGGCGCGTGGGTCACGGCCGGAGGCATTCAGGGGGTGAACAACAAAAATGGGCTAACGGACAATGTGCCTGAGTGCAATGAAAATGGCACACGAGGCACTGGGCGACCACCCCCCATGCATCATGCAGTGCGCCATGCGTTTGGCGCTCCGGGCATGGGCGTGGTCGGTGATGGCGACTGTCGCCGTGGTGGAGCGGAACTGCTTTCCACCCTGCGAGCTTGTCAGCGTGCGCGCAGGCCGAGGTTGCACCACATTGAGCGCGGTGGTCGGCTCGCTCACGGTGGCGGCTACTGGCTCACGCTCCCAAAGGGTGGCATCGGCCCACTCACCGTCGCTCGCGCTAGCCACTGGCAGCACGGCGTCGGTGAGTGAAATGCCTCTGCTCAAGCTGATTGCTGCAAGGCAGAGCGCAAGCCCTATCCACGTCAACAAGTGTCGCATATCGATTTTGCGATGCAAAAGTACATACTTTTTTTGAAAGTGCGTCCCCCAAAATCACTTTTTATGGAACCCACCCTATGCGAATGGCCGCGTGGACATGGCGCGCTGCCCCTGCTGCCGGCTCACCGGTGGCCTTTTAGTGCGGCGGTCTGCTCCTCGTAGCCGGGCTTGCCCAGCAGGGCGAACATGTTGCGCTTGTAGGCCTCCACGCCGGGCTGGTCGAAGGGGTTCACGCCCAGCATGTAGCCACTCATGCCGCAGGCCTTCTCGAAGAAGTAGATGAGCTGCCCCAGGCAGTCCTCGTCGATGGTGGGGATGGTGATTTTGATGTTGGGCACACCGCCCTCGACATGGGCGATTTTCGTGCCCAGTTCTGCCATGTGGTTCACCTGGCTCACACGCTTGCCGGCAATGTAGTTCAGCCCGTCGAGGTCGGCCTCGTCGGTGGGGATGGTCACCTCGTGATGTTGGTCATTCACGCTGAGCACCGTCTCGAAGATGGTGCGCTCGCCGTCCTGTATCCACTGCCCCATGCTGTGGAGGTCGGTGGTGAAGTCGACGGCTGCAGGGAAGATGCCCTTGCCCTGCTTGCCCTCGCTCTCGCCGTAGAGCTGCTTCCACCACTCGGCCAGGAAGTGCAGGCGCGGGTCGTAGTTCACCAGCAGCTCCACCTTCTTGCCGCTGGCGTAGAGGGCGTTGCGTGTGGCGGCGTAGGTGGCAGTGAGTTCGTCGCCAGCTTGCTCCATAGCCACGGCACCTGCCACCAGGGCGCGGATGTTGAATCCCGCCACGGCGATGGGCAGCAGCCCCACCGGGGTGAGCACCGAGAACCGGCCGCCCACGTTGTCGGGAATCACATAGGTGGCATAGCCCTCGGTGGTGGCCAGCGTGCGCAGCGCGCCGCGCGCGGCATCGGTGATGGCAATGGTGTGACGTGCCGCCCACTCGCGTCCCTGCTCACGCTCGAGCAGACCCTTGAGCAGGCGGAAGGCGATGGCCGGCTCGGTGGTCGTGCCGCTCTTGCTGATGACGATGATGCCGAACCGGTGGCCACTCACGAGCTCCATCAGGTCGTGCAGGTAGTCCTCGCCGATGTTGTTGCCGGCAAACAGCAGCCGTGCACCCTTTGCCGGCTTGAAGGCGGCGAAGTTGTCGCTCAGCGCCTCGATGACGGCCTTGGCTCCCAGGTAGCTGCCACCGATGCCGATGGCCACAACGTACTCGCATTCTTCGCGCAGCAGTGCTGCGCTGGCCTCGATGGCCGAGAGTTGCTCTTCGGTGATGTGGCTGGGCAGATGCAGCCAACCCGTGAAGTCGCTGCCGGCGCCCGTGCCGGTCTCCAGCGTCTGAGCGGCGGCCACAGCGGCCGGACGCAGCGCTTCAACACGCTCGGCGGTCACCTCGGGCGTGTAAGCCGCCTTGATGTCGATATCAATCATTCGCATATCAATAGTATAATATAATGTGATGAGTAAAGATTTTATTCCCAGAGTAAAGGTGAACCCATTTCAATGCCCCGCCCCGCGCGGGCGGTTCGGGATTGTAAAATTACTATAAATATTTGAGATAAGCCCGCCCACAAGCCAAAAAAACGCAAAAAACGCAGATGTTACGATTGCATGGCCCCCTCTGCATAGTGCGGCTACTGGGGAAGTACTAAAGGTGGGTTCTATAAATTGCTGAAATGTAATGAATGGTTTTGGCCGCCTTGGGTTGCTTGCTGGCATCTTTTGTCTCAACTGCTTGAACCGTAGCCCGCTACTGCTTCGCGCAGCTTGAGCCAAAACCTGCTCAGCAATCAAGCCCAATTCGGCTCAAGCAATTTATAGAACCCACCTAAAAGGACACACTTTGAGGGGACACCAGCAAAACCCTGTGTTTGTGAACCGCCTCATCCGAAGATGAGAGAGACCCT
>CAMVDK010000233.1 GCA_947166165.1 uncultured Porphyromonadaceae bacterium | reverse complement strand
CTTGCCGTTCCATCACGCAATTCTCTTGACGATGACTGTACCTTCTTCCTTGTCGGTGATGGTTGACCACCGACAGCCTGCTTGACGCTCGGGCATGAGGTGGTTGTAGAGTGCCACCCTTATGTAAGGCGTCTTCTCGATGGGGAACTGCACTTCGTCCCCGATGTTCATCTCACGGATAGTTCCGACGATGCTGTCATGTGCGATTGTTTTCTCCATATCGTTTGCGGATTTGTAATTGATAGAAGCGGCGACAGGAGTCGAACCTGCGAAGCGGTAAAAGAACCGCCGTGACCACATGGCCGTGACCACCACCTTAACCTCTTGGTTGTACGCCGCCACCTTTATATTAATTATGAGCTTTGGTCGGCTCGATCTGCATTTGCTGATTTTTACTCTGTGCGGTCATGTTGCCGCCGCACTTCGGCACCAGCCTTTGGCATGACTGGGATTTCGCTCACCTCGTTCTCGCCTGGCTCGGGATTTCTCCTTATTGCTCATTCTGCTCCCCGCTGCTCTGCATCACTGCGGCGCACGGCTCTCGGCAATAGCGGTACTGGAGGCTCGCTCATCGATTGGCTTGCCGCCGTGCAGTCGGCGGTAGTTCCAACGGATTTTCCCACAATGTCAAAGAACTCTGCTGTAACCCTTGCGGGCTTGCTTTGGTCTGCCGGTTGGAGTTGCACCAACGCCCTCCGAGACTCTGCCCGGCGCTCTCCTGTCTGAGCTACGGCAGAAAGGGAACTTAGAACGCTATGGTGATGCGTTCGACAATTTGGTCGATGGTCACGGAGTCGCTCTTCATCGCTTTGATGATGAGTCCGAGGGCACGCACCTTGTCTTGCTCCTGCGTGTACCACTGGTAGATGCGGCTTCCGTTATTCTTCTCATCCTTCAGTTTCTCCTCCAGCGACTTAATCTTGTCCTGGAGTTGCTTGCGCTCATCCATCAGATTATCGCGTTCGGCGATGAGGTTGGCGTTACTCTCACGCAGCTCGTTCAACTCGTTGTTGGTCTCTGCCACGTTGTTCTCGTTCTCGGTTGCGGTCATGTTGACCTCTTTTGGCTCGTTACTCATAGTCGTAAACTTTTTGTTAAATATTTGAATTAAAATCGCTTGCGGTCTCAAAATTTATTATTAATTTTGCTCCGTGATTGATAGATAGTGCAAAGATAATACGGATTTGTATTATGTGCAATACGGAAACGTATTATTTGAGTATTATATAAGATTTGTTAACAGTTTCGCGACTTACCGAAACATATTTTAACATTATTGTCATGATTGCGGAAAGATTATTGGCAGTTATTGAGTACAGCGGTCTATCTCAAACTGCATTTGCGAAAAAAGTAGGTTCAACACAGGCGAACCTTTGGCGTCAACTGAACGGCCAAAAAGTGAATGTTGCCACTCTCATGGCGGTGGCGCAACAGTTTCCCGAGGTGGATTGCAACTGGCTTCTCCGTGGTGAGGGCTCTATGCTCAAGGGCGAAATCGACAACGCCCAGGAACGGCGCATAGACGGCCTCCTCGACGTGGTGGCAACCCAGCAGGAAACCATCAAAAACCTCCAAGAGAAAATCAAACAACTACAAAATCAATAACATTATGAAAAAGGTATTAGCACTAATCACGGCGCTGCTGCCTCTGCTTGCGTGCGCCATCACCGTCGAGATCGGCACGGTTCACGGCCAGCCAGTCGTTGTCGAGATGAAGAAGAACTCGAACAAGCCGAAGTGTGTGTGCATCCCACTCCAGACCGAGGAGGGCCGGGAAGCCCAACTTGAAATAAAGATGGGCGATGTCAGCAAGATGCGGAACCTGATGTTTGAGGCAAGGATGAAATTCATCGAGTGGGAGAAGACCGCAGAAGAAAACAATGTCGGGGACTTCTCGAAGGACTTGCCCGTGAAGTTCTTCTGGACCGACGCGTCATGGGTATACGGCTCGTATCACTCCGGAAAAATCAAGCCAAACATTTGCTTTTACAAGAAAGACGGCGTGTGTTTCGCTGTCATGACGGCGCACGTCCAGGCATCGACAAACCGATTCATCACTGCGTTTTTGACTTACACGTTTACAAGTGCGGACGACTTCACAGAATGGGTCGATGTGCTGGCGCACGACAACATCCAGCAAAAGCTTTCCGAATCCACCAACTATGACCTTGAGAAAAAGGACAACAACGTCAATTACAATGAACTGTTCCATTAAGATTACATTGCTCTTGTCGGCCATCGCTCTCATTGCGTGCACCGGCAAACAGCAGGCCGACACAAGGACGCTGCTTGACAGGTATGTGGACTCCATGATGGTGGCGTACCCGAACTATTCCGACAATATCTCCGTGGCGCAACTCATCTGCGTGGACTTCGAAAAGCGCATAGTTACACTGCCTGGAATCCTTGAGGGTGCACCGTTCAGAGTGGTCGGGATGAGCGAGATTGGTGGCAAGGTGCATTTGATGATGTCGGCCAAAGCCGGAACAGAAGCTAACACTGGCTCCGAAGCAGAGCGCAAAGGGAAGTTCGCAAGCCTTACGCTTTGGTGTGACGACTTCGACAAGGACAAAGCATCGCAAATTTTTGAGGATCGGCTTTACAAGGTTACAAGTGGTAAGATTGACAGCTATCAAGCTGCGCACGGCATTGCCGACCCATGGCTCGACCTCGGCAGGCTTTATGTGACCGACTTGCAGGTCGAACCAGTAGAAACCACTAAATAATTGCCGAATTATTGTCGCGGAAGTTTTCGCAATTCACGCTCCTCGCTAATATTCGGCTCGCTACAAGCAAGTTATTCGGCAAACCTTTGGCTGTTACACCAACTTGCACTAATTTTGTAGCCTGAAAGCCATATCTATAGTATCATGAGTGGAATACTTCGCATCATTCCTACCGGTGTTAGCTCGGTTCTGATGATTGCCGCCATCGCCTATCTGTCGCTCGCTTCCGATCCTATGGGCGTGAGCCACATGCATTTGTTCCGCGGTTCCGACAAGGTGGCGCACTTTGTGATGTATTTCGTGGCGGCCACGGTGTTCATTCTTGATTACGCAAAGGCCCGCCTTCCTCATCACACCAGGCTGAACGGCGAACTGGCACTGACGGCCTGCGCCATGCTGCTGGGACTGCTCATGGAGGTGGGACAGCTCATGCTCAGCCAGGCGCGCAGCTACGACTTGTTCGACATCGTGTTCAACTGCCTGGGTGCGCTGGCGGGATTTGCCGCTTTGCGCTATGGCGGCGGAATGCACCGCTTCCGTCGCAAGATGCTTTCACATCACCACTACCATCACCACAGCCGGCACCGACACTGACCCGCAAGAGCGTGGTGCATAAGCCTGGCCGAAAAAACGTGAGCAAAAAATCGGCGCTGCGTTTTGCCGTTCCGAAAATTTGCCGTAATTTTGCCGTGAATTTGTCAGTGTTTAACAAAGCCAACACTATTCACCGATGTTATTCTCCGAACGAATCCGCACCCTGCGCGCGCAGCAGGGCATGCTGCAGCGCACACTGGCCGATGCCATTGGAGTGGACGTGCCCATGTATAGCCGCTACGAGCATGGCGAGCGCCGCCCCAAGCGTGAACAGGTGGTGAAGCTGGCACGCCTGCTGCACACCGACGCCAACGAACTTGTGGCGCTGTGGCTGGCCGAGGATGCGCTGGGGGCCATAGGCCACGACAAGATGAGCGCGCGCGCCTCGCAGCTGCTGCTCGAGGTGCTCGACCGGAGCGCCCGCACTTCCGAGCCCGAACAGGCCGCCGCGCCGCCAGCGGAGGCCGGCACCCCAGTGGTCGAACCCGCACCGGCGGTCGACCAAACCCTGCGCCGAGCCCCGGTGCTCGATGCCAGCCAGCGCACCCTGCTGGCGCAGCTCCCGGCCAGCAACATGCCGCACTACGAGCAGGGCGACGCCCGCCTGGTGATGCAGCGCATCGAGGACGAGAGCGTGGATTGCATCGTGACCACCGTGCCCTACTGGAGCCTGCGGCGCTACGACACCGATGGCATAACGGCCGAGACAGCCGCCGACTTTGTCGACGATGTGCTGCGCGTGATGGCCGAGTGCCACCGCGTGATCAAACCCACGGGGTCGCTGTGGCTGGGTGTGGCCGACACCTACCACGAGCACTCGCTGCTCGCGCTGCCCTGGCGGCTGGCCATCGGCATGATCGACCTGCAAGGGTGGACGCTGCGCAACGACGTGGTGCTCAAATCGCGCCCGAACAACAGCGACAACACCCACAGCCACTTGCGCAACACCCACGAGACGGTGTTCCATTTCACCAAGCAGCCCACCGATTTCTATTATAATGCCGACGAACTGCGCCGAGTGTTCAGCTTGGTGACCCGTCGTGGCTCGGACAAGGGGCCGATGCCTGCCGATGTATGGGACATCGCCTTGCCCAAGAGTCCCGTGGAGCGCTATTACACCGCCCCCGAAGAGTTGTGCCGCCTGGCCATTGTGGGCACGTGCCCCCCGGGGGGACTCGTGCTCGACCCCTACTGCGGCACCGGCACCACCTGCAAGGTGGCCTACGACCTCGACCGCCGCTCGGTGGGCATCGACATCAACCCCGACCGCCTGCGTTTGGCGCGGGCGCGTGTGGAGCAGAAGTCGCTCAGCCTGTTCTGAACCATCGCAACAACTTAAGGTGGGTTCTATAAATTGCAAAAAAGTAATGAATGGTTTTGGCCACCTTGGGTTGCTTGCTGGCATCTTTTGTCTCAACTGCTTGAACC
>CAMVDK010000232.1 GCA_947166165.1 uncultured Porphyromonadaceae bacterium | reverse complement strand
GCCGCCACCAGTACCACGGCCATCGCCATAAGCGTTGTCCGTTTCCTTGTGTTCAGCCACCACAGGAGCATGACTGCGGCGGCCACATGGAGCGCGGCCGCCGCCGTGGGCACCCAGATGCCGTCGGCCCATGTGGCCGTCAGTCCAGCGGCTGCCGTGGCAAGGCCGTCGGTAGCAGTGCAGAGTGCGTCGGCCACCGCGTCGACCACTTCCAACTCCAATCCCACCGCGCTCAGGAAAACGAGCACCGCTCCCGCCGCCATCGTCACAGGCAGCAGCGGTAGGGCCACCACATTGGCCATCAGTCCGGAGAGCGTCACCACATGGAAGTGGCACGCCACCACCATCATCGTGACTGCGGCCACCATGACGCTTGCCGCCAGACCAGCCCTCAGGCGCCAGGCCCACGAGCGCAGTTGCGCGGCGGTGGCGGTGCCCGGCACGGCCAGCAGCGCCGCCACCGAGAGGAAACTCAGCTGGAAGCCCGCGCTGGTGATTTGAGCCGGCGAGACGAGCAGAATCAGCATTGCCGCTACTCCGAGCGCGTTGAGCGGCAGTGTGCGCCGTTCGGCAAGTCCCGATGCCATGGCCACCGAAAGCATGATGGTGGCCCTCACCACCGATGGCGACAGGCCGGTGAAGGCGGCATAGACCACCATGAGCGCGATGGTCAGCACGCGGCGCAGGCGCGGCAGCCGGAGCCACCCCAAGGGCAGCAGCAGCCACCAGGCCAGTGCGGCCACCATGGCCATGTGCAGTCCGCTGAGTGCCAGCACGTGGGCCAGACCCGACTGGGCGAAGCGCTGACGCAGGTCGCTGTCCACTGCCCGGCTGTCGCCCAGCAGCATGGCCAGCAGCAGTTGCTGTGTGGTGGCTCTGGTGCGTGTGTCCATCACGCGGTCGGCCACTTGCCATCGCCATCGTGCGAGCTGCGCTTTCCACGATGAGCTGCGTGGGCTGTCGGGAGCCACGGCGAGGCGGTGGCAGGCGATGTGCTGGCTGTAGACGATGCCACGGCGCTGCATGGCGGCAGCGCGGTTGTGCTGGTCGGGACCGCTGGGGCTTTGGATGGGGGCAAGGTCGAGGCGCAGCGCTATGGTGGCACCTGGCATGAGGGTGTAGTCAACGCCGCGAGTGGTGACGAGCACGCGGTGACTGCCGGCGGCGGTGTTGCGGTCGATGGTGAGCAGTCGGGCCTCAATGCTCATCCCGAAATCGTGCCGGCGGAGGTCTTCCACCTCCATCGTGGCGATGTGATGGTTGACTTGCTTCAGGTCGAGGGTGCCGGGCTGGTGGAGGCAGCTAGCCGCCATGCCGATGGCAGCGGCGAGCAGGGCGATGGGGATGCTCCACCAGGGGCGCGCGGCGAGTCGGCGTTGCGGTGTGCGGGTTGTGATGGCGAGCAGTGCGAAGGCGATGGCGGCCACCACGGCGGCCACCACGACGGCGGTGGCGGCGGCATTGGGGAAGATTTGTGCGATGGCGGCTCCGGCGGCGAGCGGCGCGGCGAGCCGCAGGGCTGGGGCGGTCATGGCTGGCTCTGGGTCCAGAGCCGGTAGGAGGCAAAGGCTTGCAGCAGGAGCATCTCGAGGCCGTTCTTGGTGCGCGCCCCGGCCTGGGCGGCGTGGCGCATGAAGAGGGGCTCCTCGGGGTTGTAGACCAAGTCGTAGCACAGGTGCTGGGGGGTGAGAAACCGATATGGGAAGAGGGGGCACTGCTCCACGTGGGGCCATTTGCCGAGGGGGGTGGCGTTCACCACGAGGGTGTGGCAGGCCACGGTGGCGCGGGTGAGCTCTTCGTAGGTCATGGTGCCGGCGCGTTTGTGCCTGGACACGAGCTGCACGTCCACTCCGCGCTGGCGCAGGGCGTGGGCCACGGCCATGGCGGCCCCTCCGGTGCCGAGCACGAGGGCGGCCTGCGTGGCCTGGGGCAGGAGCTGGGCGAGCGTGCCGGCAAAGGCGTCGGCGTCGGTGTTGTGCCCAACGAGGGCGCTCACCTCGCCGGTGTCGGGGTCGCGCTCGACGCGGATCACGTTCACGGCCCCTATGGCCTGGGCCGTGGGGTGGATGCTGGTGAGGAAGGGCATCACCTGCTGCTTGTAGGGGGCCGTGACGTTGAGCCCGCCCAGGTTGGGCAGATCGGCCACTAGTTCGCCGAGCAGGTTGATGTCGGGCAGTTCGAAGTTGCGGTATTCGGCGTTGATGCCCTCGGCGGCGAACTTGCTGTTGAAGTAGTCGCGCGAGAGCGAGTGGGCCAGGGGCATGCCGATGAGGCCGTAGATGGTCTTGGAGCTGGAGCGGTTCATAGCTGTGATGGAGGCGTTAGGGGGTGAATAGCAGGGGCGGTTGAATCTTCCCGAATTCTGCAAAATTAGAAAAAAAATCGCAATTCGCGTCAAAATCGTTGCACGAAATGCGTCGGTGCAGTTGTTTTTTCGTAAATTTGCGTCGATTTTCGGCTGTTGGTGCCTTGCCAAGGGCGTGCCAAGCCGTGCCGTTGGTGAGCTATGGGCGGCGCGGGCCTGGAGAATCGCAGCCATCAAGATAAAGAAAAATTATATTCCACAACGATGAAGAAGAAAAACATCCTGATAGCGCTCACGGTAATCGCGAGTTTGTGTCTGCTCTACTGGGGCATTGAGTTCCTGAAGGGGGTGAACATGTTCAAGCCGGCCAACTTCTACTATGCGAGTTTCGAACAGGTGGAAGGGCTGGTTGAGGCCGCTCCGGTGACGGTGAACGGCTTCCCCGTGGGCCAGGTGCGCGAAATCAGCTACGACTATGGCAGCAACAGCATCTCGGTGATGATGGCCATGAACCGTGACCTGCGCATCCCGGTGGGCAGCCATGTGGAGCTGAGCAAGTCGCTCACCGGGGCGTCGTCGCTCGAACTGACGCTGGCCCAAGGGACTACCGATTATTATAAGGTGGGCGACAAAGTGCCCACGCAGCACACGCCCGGCCTGATCGACAAGGTGACCGACGATGTGCTGCCCCAGGTGGCGGGGCTGATGCCGAAGGTGGACTCGATAGTGGGCGGCGTGAACGCGCTGGTGTCGAGCCCGGAGCTGAGGATGTCGCTGGCGCGGCTCGACGCCATCACGCAGCAGCTCGAGGCAAGCTCGCGGCAGCTGACGCAGATCATGCAGAGCTTGAACCGCAGTGTGCCCGGAGTGATGAGCGACGTGAACGGCATCACCGGCCAGCTGGGCGAGGCCTCGGGCAACCTGAACGCCCTCAGCGGCACGCTGCGCGCGCTGCCGCTCGACTCCACCATGATGCAGGTCAACGCCACGCTCGCCAACCTGCAGGCGGTGTCGCAGCGGCTCAACGACCCCGAGTCGTCGCTCGGACGGCTGATGAGCGACCGCGAGCTCTACGACAACGCCAACCGGGCCATTGCCGACCTCGACTCGCTCTTCGTCGACATCAAGAAGAACCCCAAGCGCTATGTGACCATCAAGGTGTTCTGACCTGCGGAAAAGGCCGTTTCACATTTTTTATATAAGGGAATGCGGCGGCTATGCGGAGATATGCCTAAATTAGCGGCCCCGAACGATTAAACTTTCCATCAGGGCGGGTGTCTAAATGGCAGTGATTTGAATTGGTTGTGAATTATTAAATTGAAAACTGAAATGAAAAATCTCTATTTGTCGATGCTGTGTGCCGCTGTGCTGACTGCGAGCAGCGTGGCGGTCTATGCTCAGGACTACGACGACATCTACTACGATGGCTCGCAGACGACGAAGACCGAGAAAGTGGCCCCGGCCACCGTGCAGCGCATGCCGGCCTCCACGACCTCGGCCTATGCCAAGGAGCAGCCTGCGGCCTACCGCGTGCGCGTGGAGAAGAACTATCAGGTCGAGCGCGACGTTGACGAGTACAACCGGCGCGGCATCAGCGACTACGACCCGATGGCCGACACGACCGTGGTCGAAGAGACTGATGCCTTTGCCAACACGCAGCGCATCGAGCGCTTCTACAATCCCGACATCGTGATTGCAAGCAACGATGCCGACCTCATCGAGATCTACTACGACGACGCACCCTCGGTGAACCTGGTGATCGGGTCGAACTGGGGCTTTGCGCCTCGCGTGGGATGGGGCATCGGCTATGGCAGCTACTGGTACGACCCGTGGTACACGTGGTATGACCCGTTCTACAGCCCCTGGTACTACAGCTGGCACCGCCCTTGGCACTACAGCTCGTGGTATGGCTGGGGCTGGCGCGGCCCCTACTGGTACAGCAGCTGGTCGTGGGGCTGGGGACGTCCGTACTACGGCTGGGGCTATGGCCACGGCCCGCACTATCGCGACCTTGGCTGGGGCCGCCACTGGGGAGGCGACCATGGCGGTCACGGCGGTTACAATCATGGCGCACGCCGCCCGGGCGACAGCCGCAGCCTGCTGAGCGGCCCTGCCCGCCGTACCGGCCACAGCGCCGCAGTGGCGTCGACCCCGTCGCGCGGCTCCCGCACCGGTGTGCAGAGCGCGTCACATGGCGGCACCCGTGCCGGCAGCATGACCGGCGGACGCCCGCGTCCCTCGACCGGAGGCACGACAGCGGGTAGCGGAATGACCGGCGGACGCTCGCGCACCCCGAGCGGCGCACGCGTGGGCAACGTGGGCAGCAGCGCCACCACACGAGGCGGCAGCTACAGCAACGGCGGCATGCGAAGCGGTCGCACATCGAGCGGCACCGGCAGCGGCTACAGCCGTTCGAGCAGCTCGAGCAGCCGCACCTACACGCCCAGCAGCTCAAG
>CAMVDK010000231.1 GCA_947166165.1 uncultured Porphyromonadaceae bacterium | reverse complement strand
GCGACCTGCTCGATATCGGGCCACTCGACTACCTCCCCTGCATTTGTCCGGTGAAGTACGGCTTGATTCAGCAAGAGACCACCGACGGACGCGTGCTCTACAAAGGTCCGAATTACTACGCCCCGCACACGCCGAGCGGCGATGAGCTGGATATCGCCACGGTCAATTACTTGATCAACGTGATTCTTGGCAAAAGTCTCATCTACAGTCTCAGCAAATCAGACTATAACGCCGACTTGATGGTCGACATCGACGACGTGGCCATCCTCATCAACGCCATGCTGGGCAGCACGGAGTAAAACGCCATTGGTCAACAATTCTAAAAACCTCACCAACATGCCCCGACTGTATTTGACATTGCTTGGATTGCTATGCTGCTCTGCCGTCTCTCAAGCCGGCGATTACATGCCGCTGGTGCGGGAGGGTGGCAGATGGGTCTGCTATGAGTACTACGATTATGTTGACTTCGACGGTGAAGGCATCGGCAGTTTCCGAGCCGAGCGGCTCTACCGCTATGAACTGCGTGGCGACACGGTCATCAACGGGAAGCATTACACCAAATGCTACCGTATCTCGCTGAGCAACGACAGCGTGTGGAACAACGTAGGATTGGAATGCAGCGACAACTCGCCAGTCGAATGCCTCAGAGAAGAGAATAAAAAAGTTTACCACGTTCCGTGCGGCTTTACCTGGGAAAGCACAATCTACGACTTCGACAGTAAAGACTATTATATTGGAAGAAAAATCTTTCCGATGACACCTAAGAGTCACATCTACATTGACGGGTATGACTGTCAAGTTTTTAATGTTCACTATTATTGGCACGATGAGCAAATCATCGAAGGGGTGGGAGTGGTCAGTCAAGAATATGGAGACTTGTTATTTATTTATGTGCCTCCCACAGGAATCACAGAGCGACGATTTGGCCTGGCTCACATGGAAAACGATGCCGGAATGGTGCTCTATTTAGGCCCGAACTATGGTCGCTGCCAGGATGCGACGCATCGGCAAAGCGACGTGACCAGCGACGGCGTGGCCGACATCGACGACGTGAATGCAGTCATCAACGACATTCTCACGCATCGCGACACCTGGACGCAATCATTGAACGGGCGCAACTATCAACTACCTTTTCTCCGCGCTGCCGACACCAACGACGATGCCTGCGTCGACATCGACGATGTGAATGCGATGGTGAATTCACTGATTAAGAGATAAACAACATTGTTACACCCCAAAAAAAGAAGACAATGAAAAGTATTTACATTTTCCTCACCGCACTGCTGTGTGCGGCAAGCATCCAGGCACAAGATGCCACGTATATTCCTCTGGTTCGCGAAGGCGTGCGCTGGGTGTATCTGTTTAACGACATCACGTCAAATGGCGAGGTTAACGAAGGACGAGGAGAGTTTGCCTACTTCATGGAGTTTCGGGGCGACACCACCGTCAACGGCGTTGGTTACAAGAAACTCTACTGCACACTCTCGCGGCAGTTTGACGAGAGCCAGACGCGCCCCGTGGCCCTCATGCGCGAGCAAGAGCGCCACGTCTACGCCATGGTGCTCAAGGACGCGGAGTTTCCCTATGGCTTCAGCGAAACCTTTCCCGAAATTCCGATTATCGACATGGTGGAACGGGGCGTTGAGACCGAGCTGTACGACTTCAACGATTTCCCCGCATTTATCGAGAACTTCGTGACCAATGGAGGCCAGTGGCCAATGAACGAATACATCCAAGAACTTGTGCCCCAGCCCACTACAGCCATTGTCGACGGCAACGTCGTGCCGGCATGGCTGTGGGGTGAGTGGATGCCGGCCAGAGTGATCACGAGTGTTGGCGGTGACTCCGGCGACCTGCTCGATATCGGGCCACTCGACTACCTCCCCTGCATTTGTCCGGTGAAGTACGGCTTGATTCAGCAAGAGACCACCGACGGACGCGTGCTCTACAAAGGCCCGCATTACTATGGGCCGCACACTCCAGGCAGCAATGAGCTGGATATCACCACGGTTAATTACTTGATTAACGTGATTCTTGGGAAAAGTATGCTTAGCAGTCTCGGCAGTTTAGATTATAATGGCGACTTCGTTGTCGACATCGACGATGTGGCCATCCTCATCAACGCCATGCTGGGCAGCACAAAGTAAAACGACATTGGTCAACAATTCTAAAACCTCACCAACATGCCCCGACTGTATTTGACATTGCTTGGATTGCTATGCTGCTCTGCCGTCTCTCAAGCCGGCGATTACATGCCGCTGGTGCGGGAGGGTGGCAGATGGGTCTGCTATGAGTACTACGATTATGTTGACTTCGACGGTGAAGGCATCGGCAGTTTCCGAGCCGAGCGGCTCTACCGCTATGAACTGCGTGGCGACACGGTCATCAACGGGAAGCATTACACCAAATGCTACCGTATCTCGCTGAGCAACGACAGCGTGTGGAACAACGTAGGATTGGAATGCAGCGACAACTCGCCAGTCGAATGCCTCAGAGAAGAGAATAAAAAAGTTTACCACGTTCCGTGCGGCTTTACCTGGGAAAGCACAATCTACGACTTCGACAGTAAAGACTATTATATTGGAAGAAAAATCTTTCCGATGACACCTAAGAGTCACATCTACATTGACGGGTATGACTGTCAAGTTTTTAATGTTCACTATTATTGGCACGATGAGCAAATCATCGAAGGGGTGGGAGTGGTCAGTCAAGAATATGGAGACTTGTTATTTATTTATGTGCCTCCCACAGGAATCACAGAGCGACGATTTGGCCTGGCTCACATGGAAAACGATGCCGGAATGGTGCTCTATTTAGGCCCGAACTATGGTCGCTGCCAGGATGCGACGCATCGGCAAAGCGACGTGACCAGCGACGGCGTGGCCGACATCGACGACGTGAATGCAGTCATCAACGACATTCTCACGCATCGCGACACCTGGACGCAATCATTGAACGGGCGCAACTATCAACTACCTTTTCTCCGCGCTGCCGACACCAACGACGATGCCTGCGTCGACATCGACGATGTGAATGCGATGGTGAATTCACTGATTAAGAGATAAACAACATTGTTACACCCCAAAAAAAGAAGACAATGAAAAGTATTTACATTTTCCTCACCGCACTGCTGTGTGCGGCAAGCATCCAGGCACAAGATGCCACGTATATTCCTCTGGTTCGCGAAGGCGTGCGCTGGGTGTATCTGTTTAACGACATCACGTCAAATGGCGAGGTTAACGAAGGACGAGGAGAGTTTGCCTACTTCATGGAGTTTCGGGGCGACACCACCGTCAACGGCGTTGGTTACAAGAAACTCTACTGCACACTCTCGCGGCAGTTTGACGAGAGCCAGACGCGCCCCGTGGCCCTCATGCGCGAGCAAGAGCGCCACGTCTACGCCATGGTGCTCAAGGACGCGGAGTTTCCCTATGGCTTCAGCGAAACCTTTCCCGAAATTCCGATTATCGACATGGTGGAACGGGGCGTTGAGACCGAGCTGTACGACTTCAACGATTTCCCCGCATTTATCGAGAACTTCGTGACCAATGGAGGCCAGTGGCCAATGAACGAATACATCCAAGAACTTGTGCCCCAGCCCACTACAGCCATTGTCGACGGCAACGTCGTGCCGGCATGGCTGTGGGGTGAGTGGATGCCGGCCAGAGTGATCACGAGTGTTGGCGGTGACTCCGGCGACCTGCTCGATATCGGGCCACTCGACTACCTCCCCTGCATTTGTCCGGTGAAGTACGGCTTGATTCAGCAAGAGACCACCGACGGACGCGTGCTCTACAAAGGTCCGAATTACTACGCCCCGCACACGCCGAGCGGCGATGAGCTGGATATCGCCACGGTCAATTACTTGATCAACGTGATTCTTGGCAAAAGTCTCATCTACAGTCTCAGCAAATCAGACTATAACGCCGACTTGATGGTCGACATCGACGACGTGGCCATCCTCATCAACGCCATGCTGGGCAAGGCGGAGTAAGCCCCACATTTGCGGCCACCCGCAACAAACTTGTGTCTACGTCGACAACCAACACTCAAAGGGTGTTCACTGCGTCGACGTAGGCACAGGTTTTTTGCTCCGACATTTGCCATCAATCATGGCTTGCCCTTGAGCTGGCGCACGTGATTCATCAGCTCGAGCGGAATGTGGCAGTAGCCGTCGGGATTCTTGTCCAAGTAGTCCTGATGATAGTCCTCGGCGGGCCAGAAGCACTGCAGCGGCCCCACCTCCACGGCGAGGGGCTTGCTGTGGCGGGCGGCTTCTTGCGCCATGCGGCGGTCGATGGCGGCCCGGTCGGCCTCGTCGGTGTAGTAGATGCCCGTGCGGTACTGCGTGCCGCGGTCCTCGCCCTGCTGGTTCACGCTCGTGGGGTCGATGGCCATGAAGTAGAGGTCGAGCAGCGTGGCGAGTACCACGCGCCGCTCGTCGTAGGCAATGCGCACCGTCTCGGCATGGCCAGTGCCGTCGGTGCACACCTGCTTGTAGGTGGGATGGTCGAGGTGGCCGTTGGCATAGCCCACCTGGGTGTCGGTCACGCCGGCCACCTGCTTGAACAGGTGCTCCGTGCCCCAAAAGCACCCACCGGCCAGATAAATCTCTTTCATAATCGTGATGATGATAAATTCAGCGCAAAGATACTAACATTCGGCGAAAATCGCCAAAAATCCAGAGCTGAAAGCATCATTTATTAATGGTGGGTTCTATAAATTGCAAAAAAGTAATGAATGGTTTTGGCCGCCTTGGGT
>CAMVDK010000230.1 GCA_947166165.1 uncultured Porphyromonadaceae bacterium | reverse complement strand
TTGCGCATGGTATTCGTAGTCGTTGTCGGCCATCGTTCAGTCGGTTTTGAATGAATCGGAGAAGAGGGTGCGGTTCTGGATGGAGCGGCCCAGGGTGAGCTCGTCGGTATACTCAATCTCGTTGCCCACGCTCACCCCCCTGGCGAGCATGGTGATTTTCACATCGGGGTAGGGCGCCAGCCGGCGGAAGATGTAGAAGTTGGTGGTGTCGCCCTCCATGGTGGCCGCCAGCGCGAGAATCACCTCATTGATGCCTCCGGCCTTGACGCGCTCGACGAGCGATTCAATCTCGATGTCCTGCGGGCCGATGCCGTCCATGGGCGAGATGAGGCCGCCCAGCACGTGATACAGCCCGTGGTGCTGATGCGTGTTCTCGATGCTCATCACGTCCTTCACGTTCTCCACCACGCACACGGTGCTAGCGTCGCGGGCCGGGTTGGCGCATATGGGGCACAGCTCCGTCTCGCTGATGTTGTGGCACGTGCGGCAGTAGCGGATGCCGCGCCGCAGCTCAATCACCGCCTGGCCGAAGGCCGCAGCCTCCTCTTCGGGCTGTTTGAGCAGGTGCAGCACCAGCCGCAATGCCGTCTTGCGCCCGATGCCCGGCAGCTTGGCAAATGCGCTAACCGCCGACTCCAACAACGATGATGCAAACTCCTGTTCCATGATTCAAATATCAGTGGGTATCAAACAATAGTAATTCTTTGTTGTAAATCAGACAATTATATGCGATTAGAACAGTTGGGGCATTTAAAGACAACTAAGGACAACTAAAGACAATTAAGGACAATAATGAGTCAATAGCCATAAATGATGTGTCCGTCAACTGCAACAATCTGCTTATTGTCGTTGTCATAGAAATAACGTTCAACTGCTGCGGTTTGCGGCAGGAAATTGACCAATACGCCGCAGGGCATTTTTAGGATTCTCATGTAGTTGAACGGTTGAGCACGATGGTTTTTGACCAGCTCAGGCACAGACTTGCATTCCACAATGATGTTTTCTTTGCATATAAAGTCAAGACGGAATACTGCTTGCATGGTTTTACCGCGATATGATGGGTGGAACGTATCTTCACGGCGAAAAGGTATTCCTTGTTCCGTTAATTCCAATTGCAGGCCTTCTTGATAGCAAGCTTCGTTAAGTCCTGGGCCGAGCTCTCGGTGTACTTGATAAATCGCACCAACCACAGGATATACATAATCCTTAAGTGCTTGAATGTCAATCATTATAAAATATTGTCCTTAATTGTCCTCAGTTGTCCTTAATTGTCTGATAAACTGGTACAAATGTACTTAATAAATCGCACCAACCATAGAATATACACACTCCTTGAGAACATGAATGTCAATCATAAGAATATAATATTGTCCTTAATTGTCCTCAGTTGTCCTTAATTGTCTGATAAATTGGTACATTAATTGTCTGATAAATAGGTACATTAATTGTCTGAAATGTGCTGGGATGCGGGTTAGCGTATGCCGCTGCCGCCGCCGCCGCTGGAGCCACCGCCGCCGCCGTAGCTCGAGCCTCCGCTGCCGCCGGAACTGCTCTCGCGGGCGGCGCGCTCGGCCGCAAGCCGTTCCTCGCGCTCCTCGGGCGTCTCATAGGTCTCGATGTAGGTCACAGCGCGGTTCATATGCGTGGTGAGCAGCGTGCCCACGGTCACCGTGTCGAGCAGGTCGTCGAGCGTGTCGCGAACGTCGACAGGCCACACCTTCTCCAGATTTTTGGCCACTTGTTCACCAATGCCGAAGAGCATGGCGTGGACCAGGTACTCTTTCCAGATGGTCACCTCCTCGATGTTGCGTTCCTTGCTCAAGGTGAACTCCTGCAGGAACTTCTTGAGTCCGAACACGCTGTTGGCTTCTTTGGGAGTGATTTCCGAGATTCTTTTTCGGGGCAAATCGTTCAATGCCTGCTTGAGTTGCTGCACAAAGGCACGATGCTCCACCGGGAACTGCTTGGCATATGCCTGCAACTCTTTTGGTTGCAGCACATGGTCGTCGCCAGCCACATTCCACATGAAGCGTTGCAGCAGATACACGATTTGGTCCTCGCTGTGGCGGCCCTTTTCCAGAGGCGGCGGGCCGGGGTTGGCGATTTGAATCACCCGGTCGAGATGTCCCTTCTTGCCCACTTCGCGCTGCACCTGCAGGCGCCCTTGATGCACCATGCGCAGGATGTAGGCCCCCATCTGGTCGGAGCGTGGCGAGATGGTGCCGCTCACCGTGTCGAGCACGGCCTTGGTGTGGTTGAGGTCGCCGTCGAAGGGGATGTCGCGGCTCCATTGCTGCGACTCCGCCTTGGTGGCGCCGAACAGACGGTTGAGCTGATAGTCGCGCTTGAAGCGACTGCGCCCGCTGCTGATGAAACCCAGCAGGGCAAAGGGCACAACCATCCACAGAATCATGCCGCCCACATCGCCCAGGCCGTCGAACAATTCGCTCCAGTCGCTCCTGTTTGGGTCATACCCTTCGCCGCCGGGCGACGAAGCCTTGTGGCTCTTGTCGTAGTTGTCGACATCCTCCATTTTGTAGCTGCTGCCCTCGAACACGCGTTTCAGCAACTGGTCTTTATAGGTGCCCTTGATGCTGGTCACGGGGTGGAACACGCCTTTCTCAAAGCGGGCAGTCACGGTCACCTTTTCGTGCTCGTTGAACAATGGCTTCTCGGTCTCGGCAACGATTTTGCCGTCGACAATGTCCTTCGTGCCGTAGTGGCCAAAGGTCCAGATGCGCGTGTCGTTGAAGGTGAACGAGCCGTTCTCTTTGCTGATGGTCACCCTCACGTGATCGGGGTAGGGCTGCGAGGCATCGAAGAAGTGGAAACTGAAGCCGTCGAAGTCGTCATAGCTCTTCACCATGCGCGACAGCGTGTAGCGCACCACATAGGTGCGCCGTCCCTCTTCGCCGATTCCCCAGCACAGCTCCGGTCCCTCGTCGCCATCGTAGATGCCGCAGTGCAGGGCCTTCTCGTCGCGCGAACGGTTGCCGTCCCAGTGGTCGTCGCAAGCGAACCGGCGTCCTTGCTCGTCGCTCACCTCCAGTTCGCCCACGCTCATCGCTCCCAGGTTATACATCTTGATGTAGGCCTCGGTGCCCGAAGCCCCGATGTCGTAGGTGCGGGTCTCAATCACGCGGGCATGACCCTTGTCGTTAATCATCACCTGGATGTCGACGTCATAGAGCTGGTGCCCGCTGGCGGCAGTGGCGCACAGCAGCAGGAGCGCCACCACCATGCGCTCGGGGTGGGAGAATAGTCGTTTCATGATTTCTTGAGCGTGATGAACAGGTACGAACAAATGCGGTAAACGAGCCAGGGGCCGCCTACGGCAATGACCAGCGCCAGCAGGCTGGAGATGAACAGGTGGTCGAGCACCCAATCGATGAGCCCTTTCGAGGCGTTGCCTTTGGTGGTCTTCGGTTTGCTGATGCTCATCATGGGGCTCGACAGTTCGGCGGCGGTGAATTGGCTCGACGCAGCTACAATCGAGTCGCGGGTTGCCTGGGTGAGCGGGTCGATGCCGGCTTCCTCTTCGACCACCTCCATGGCCGTCGTGGCGTCTTCGCCGGCCTCGGAATAGCTGGACTGGCTCCAGCACGTCAGGCAGCACGTCAGTGCCAGCGCGAATAGCAGTTTCCTCATTGTTGAAGGAGTTTTAGTGATAAATTCAGATTATAGTGAAGCATAAGGGCAAAGGCCGACGCGCTCCACGCTTGTCAGCCACCATCGCATGCAGGGCGATTCCGAGCGAGTGGCTCACTCAAAAATCTGCGGCATGCCCTTCTTCTGTTCCTGGTCGGTCTTCAGGTATTCACGCTCGCGGAAGTTGAGCATGCTGGCGATGAACGACGACGGCCACTGGCGCACGGCGCGGTTGAGCAGCGTGGCCGAGTCGTTGTACACCATACGGCTCATGCGCACGTTCTCCTCATACTGTTTCACGCCGGCCATCGTTTCTTGATAGAGGCTGTCGGCCTTGAGGTTGGGATACGCCTCGCTGATGGCCATCAGTCGGCTCATGATCGACGAAATCTCGCCCTCTTGGCGTGCCACATCCTGCGCCGTGGTGATGCCACCCTGGCGGCGCTGCGCAATCACATCAACCAGCGTCTTGCCCTCATGTTCGGCATACTTCTGCGCCGTCTTGGCCAGAGCCAGCAGCACGTCCCAGCGCGAGTTGAGCTGAACCTCAATCTGGCCCAGCGCGTTCTTGCAGTTCTCGTCGAGCGTCACCAGCCGCCGCTGCGTCGACACGAAATAGAAGAAAACGCACACACCCAGCAGCAAGATAATTAAAAGCAGAATCACTAATACGATTGTCATAACAGTATAATTTTAAAAGATGACTAATTGTTTTTCATCAACAAACTGCGAAATTAGAGAAAACCGCCCGAAAAACCAAATCTTGATTGAAATACTTTTGCCGCAGCCGTATGATTTGGCCATTTAGGGCCATTTTCCCCGATTGAAAATGCAAGGCTATTGGCGCTTGCAGGCGATGGTCAGTGATCGGCGAAGATGATTGATTTCGACACGGGGGCGGTGCCGTACCAGCAGCCGAGGCCGCCGCGCAGGTTGCCGCGCAGGCTGGTGGACGACGAGAGCAGGGGGTTGCGGGCGAAGTTGGTCTGGTTGTCGTAGTCGTTCCAGAAGCGGTAGGCGTCGGCATCGATTTGCGCAAAGTGGATGGTGACGCTGTCGCTGCGGCCGAAGAAGGGGGTGTAGGCGGCGGTGTCGGCCAGGGTGGTGGGGCGGTTGATGGTGATGTGGCTCTCGCTGTCGAGCTGCTTCGACGTGGTTCCGCTCGCCACGAGCGCA
>CAMVDK010000229.1 GCA_947166165.1 uncultured Porphyromonadaceae bacterium | reverse complement strand
AGCAGCGGCTCGAGCCAGTGCTCGGGCGTGCGCACGTCGCTGTTGAGCAGCACCACATAGGGGTGCTCCACCTGGGCTATGGCGCGGTTGTAGCCCTCGGCGAAGCCGTAGTTCTTGTCGAGTGCGATGACGCGCACCTGCGGGAACTCGTCGCTGAGCACGGCCAGGCTCTCGTCGGTGCTGCCGTTGTCGGCCACAATCACGTCGGCCACATCGCCCGGCGTGTGGGCCACCACGCTCGGCAGATAGCGGCGCAGCAGCGCCGCGCCGTTCCAGTTGAGGATGATGACGGCTACTTGTTTCTCAATGTCCATTCAGCCACTCGTTTTTGCTTCAATTCTTTTTCAGTTGCAAAGGTAGTGCAAACCGCCTTTTATCACGATTGGCTTGCGGTGTGGATTGCTTTTCCACTCAAGCAACTGATTATCAATCTTTCTTCGAAGCATGATGCTTTGTTTTAAGGGCGGTTTCTATAGGGTGTTTCCTTTTTTTCAAGGGAATTTTACCAGCAACTTTCCTTTTTTTCAAGGGAATTTTACTGGGTACTTTCCTTTTTTTCAAGGGAATTTTTCGAATTCATTCCTTTTTTCAAGGGAATTTCCGGACAAAAGTACACACAATTATCGATACGACAAAAGAAAATCGACTAAAGGTGGGGTCTATAAATTGCAAAAATGCAGAACCCACCTGAATCCATTGCCGCACCGCAATGTAGAACCCACTATTGATTCAATGGCTAGGGAGCGGGGTCAAGTGACTACCTCGGCCTCGACGGTGAGGTCGGCGTTCACGCTGTGCAGCCTGACGGGCACCACGCGGTTGACCAGTGCTTCGTCGGGGGTGACGTTCACGCGGATGTAGTTGTCGGTGAAGCCGTGCATGGGTCCTGCGCCGTGCACCTGCTCGAGCAGCACCGGGCGCACCGTGCCCAGGTAGCGGCCTATGAAGTCGCGCTGCTTGGCGTCGCTGAGCGCGAGCATGCGTGCCGCGCGCTCCTGCTTGGTGCGCTGGTCCACAACATAGGGGATGCGCAGGGCCAGCGTGCCGGGGCGCTCACTGTAGGGGAACACGTGCAAGTGCTGCACGCTGAGCGAGGCCAGGAAGTCGTGGCTCTCGTCGAAGAGCTCGGGGCGCTCACCGCGCGTGCCCACCATCACGTCCACGCCGATAAACACGTCGGGCATCAGCTCGCGGCAGCGCTCCACCTTGCGGGCAAACAGGTCGCGCGTGTAGTGGCGGCGCATGAGTCGTAGCACCTCGTCGCTGCCGCTCTGCAGCGGGATGTGGAAATGTGGCATGAAGGCCCGCGAGCCGGCGCAGAAGGCGATTACCTCGTCGGTGAGCAGGTCGGGCTCCAGGCTCGAGATGCGGTAACGCTCAATGCCCTCTATGGCGTCGAGTGCGCGCAGCAGGTCGATGAACGCCTCGCCGGTGTTCTTGCCATAGTCGCCAATGTTCACGCCGGTGAGCACAATCTCCTTGCCACCCTCGGCCTCCACCTGGCGGGCTTGCTCCACCAGTTGGGCGATGGTGCCGCTGCGGCTGCGGCCGCGCGCCATGGGGATGGTGCAATAGCTGCAATAGTAGTCGCAGCCGTCCTGCACCTTGAGCCAGTAGCGCGTGCGGTCGCCTCGCTCGCACGAGGGTGCGAAGCGGCGGATGTCGGGCGTGCGCGTCACCGCCACCGTGCGGCGGTGGTCGGCCAGCCATGCGTCCACATATTGCGCGATGTCGAGTTTCTGCTCACTGCCCAGCACGATGTCGACGCCGTCGATTTCGGCGATTTCCTGGCTCTTGAGCTGGGCATAGCAGCCGGTGACCACCAGCAGTGCGTCGGGGTAGCGTTTCGCCAGCGCGCGGATGTGCTGGCGGCACTTCTTGTCGGCCAGCTCGGTCACCGAGCAGGTGTTCACCACACACACGTCGGGCGCGTCGCCCTCGGCGGCAGGTGCGATGCCCCTCTCGGCCAGCAACTTGCCTATGGTGGCCGTTTCCGAGAAGTTGAGCTTGCAGCCCAGGGTCTCTATTTTATATGTCAGTTTGTTGTTCATCATTCGGCGTGCAAAGGTACAAAATAAAACGCTCACCCACAACGGTGCTCGAACATATTAGAGTTTCAACTAGATTAGATTACGAATATATTAGACTATAAGAACATAAGGTTCATAAATATATTTGACTATAAGAACGCGCGTCAAAACTATGAAACTTATGTTCTTATAGTCTATAAAAATACGCGTCAAAATTATGTTCTTATAGTCTATAACAACATTTCAATACCCTGGGTTACCGCGCAGCACGGTGGCCCAGGGTGAAGGGGGAAAACAACAAATGAAACAAATGGAACGAATGATTGACTGCGCGTCAGCCATTCGTTCCATTCGCCACTTCAAAAAATAAGACAGAAGGACATAAGTTTTTTCGAGCTAACAGGAAGTCAAGCGGTCGATAATTTGTTTAATTCGTTGAATTTGTTGTTCCTTATTCAGGCCGGCATCAAACTTATGCGCTTGTTCTCTATAGCCTTATGTCCTTCTGTCTTAAATAATTATTTGTTCTTACAGTCTAAAAGCAAGGGTCATTCGGTTTTCGGGGCGAGCAAGTCGCTGTAATGGATGGGTTTCACTTGCCCAGCATGGCGTTGATCACGGCGTTCACGTCTTCGATGTCGACGCTGCTGTCGCGGTTTGCATCGGTGGTCAGCAGCGCGTCATCCGATATGCCCAGCACCTTGTTGATGAAGGCGTTCAGGTCGCCCACATCGCTCAAGCCATCTTGGTTGACGTCGAAATTGAAGTCCTCTTCCACGATGCGGTCGCCAAACTCGCACCACTGTGGCGCCTCGCGGTAGCGTTGTGCCGTGCCACGGGGCACATAGAGCGTGACAGCCGTGTTTGCGGCCCATTTCTCCACGACGCTCCATTCCAGTTCGATGCTGGTCGGGTCGGTGCTCGTGGCATGGATGGCCACCAGGTCTTGGCAGTTGTTGAATGCGTTGGGGCGGATGATTTTCAGTTTGGGTGGCAGCGTGACGGCCTTGATGCTCGTGCCGGCACCGAAGGCCGCGGGTATGCCCTCCACGTCGGGACCGAAGACGATTTGGCTCAGGCTATGTGGCATGGGCGTGTCCACATCGACCCAGAAATAGCCAATCATGTATCTGTCATCGTCTCCGCTTCCTGTAATCACAAATCCGCTTCCGTAGCAATTCCTGGAATTCCACTCCAATCTCTCGATTTTAGGAAATGCGTCCTTGATAAGGAATTCCATTTCTGGAAATGTTTTGCCGACTCGAAGTGTCACCAAATCGGGACAATAAAAAATACGATAGCCGTCTAAGTATCTAAAATCTGAAGGAAGACCCTCTTCGGGGATAGTCAATTCGGTCAATCCCGTGTTGTAGAATGCGTTTTCAGAGATACATTCTAAACATTCCGGAAGATAGATTCTTTTGAGATTCGTACATCCCATAAAGGCTCCTCTCGCAATGTCCACCACACAGAACACGGTGTCGTTAATCGTGATCTGCTCAGGAATGGTGATGGAAGTCATCGACTTGTAGGCGGGTGACGGTAGTACCGTGGCTTTAGCCAATGGACCTCCATAGAAGGAATAATCGTAATGATAGAGTCCGTAAACCACCGAATCGATTTCAACGTTACGGAGGAAAGCCGCTTGCGCAATGCTGCTGATGCAGACTGACAGCAGCAATAAAACTATTTTCTTCATTTCGGTATATTATTTAATTTTTGAGTATTATTAATGCGTGATGAAAATGATGTGTTCAGATATCCACATTTTCCACCGCAAAGATACAAATAATTCGCTTTAGTCATATCAATAGTTCGTTAAAAAATCGAAATATGGCGAAACGGCTATGCCGCACCGCCAAAGAGTTCATTGAAAATATGACTAATTAAAGTTTGGTTCGGTCGGAATCGGGACACGTCAAAAATTCGCTTGGCCATGAACGTGTTGGTCATCAGCAGTTTGAACCTGGACATGGAATATTCCATTCCCCGTTCCTTCATCATGACCTTTGCCACGTTGAGCGAGGCGAAAAAGGCATTGAAGGCGCAGTCGAGTTTGTTGGCATCCCTTGCCTGTGAGTGTGTCAGCCCGCAATACTGCTTGGCGTCACGGAAGCAGAACTCGATCTGGAACCTTGTCCTGTAGAAGTCCAGGACTTCCTCGCCCGTGAGTGAGGTGTCGGTGGAGAAGAACAGCTTGTGCTTGCCAGTGGGCATGGTCCAGATGACAAGCCGCACCGTGCACTTCAGCGCCTTAGAGTAGGCCGGCAGCGTGTAGGCCTTGCCTGGCAGTCCGTCCACGACGACGGGTGTCATCCTTGACTTGTCGAGCTTGTTGACATCGATCTTGCCGTCCTTTATCCTGGGGCGCCCCTTCTTGCCGGTTGGCCCACCCTGATAGAGGTAGTGCAGCACGGCGTTGTCGCGGAAGCGGCTGATGAGGTGGAACCCCTGGGCGCGGATGCCTTCATAGAAGGTGCGGGTCGAGAAGAAGGCGTCGGCAACGACAAGGCCGGTCAGCTTGAGCAGTTCCTTGCGGTAGCGCTTGATGACCGCAATGTAGTGGTCCACCAGAGTCTTGTTGCGTTTCTTGAGTTCGAAGTTCCTCGGTGTCTGATGGGCACGCAACATCATGCAGTTGTGGGCGTCGATGTCTATCAGCCCCAGCCCCATGATCTCAAGACCGTGCTTGACGGTGCCCGCGCACCCCGACCAGAAACGACCGATGTGCGGAGTCTTCCTGCCCGCCTTGCTGATGTAGCTGGGGTCGATGGCGATGGCCTTGCGCCCCCCGGC
>CAMVDK010000228.1 GCA_947166165.1 uncultured Porphyromonadaceae bacterium | reverse complement strand
GCACGGCTCAACGCCGAAGGCATAGTGGCCAGCTGCGAGGGCGACGTGCCCGCCATGCTCTCGATGGCCATCGCCCACGCCCTGCTCGGCGTGTCGGGATTCCAGGCCAACCCCTCGCGCATCAACACCGACTCCGGGCTCATCCTGCTCGCCCACTGCACCATCCCGCTCAACATGGTGGGACGCTACGAACTCGACACGCACTACGAGTCGGGCATCGGCGTGGGCGTCAGGGGCTTCATGCCCGAGGGGCCGGTCACCGTGTTCAAGGTGGCGGGCAACCTCGAGCGCCACTTCGCCGAAGAGGGCATGCTCATCCGCAACCAGACCTACCCCACCCTTTGCCGCACGCAGCAAATCATCCAGCTGCGCAACCGCGAGCGCACGCGCTACTTCCTCACCGACCCCATCGGCAACCACCACATCGTGGTGCCCAGCCACTGCAAAGCCGCCCTCGACGAAATCCTCAACATCTGAACCCAGGCGCGACGGCAGAAAAATAATTGCTCAAGGGCATTGCGAATTGTGCATTTCTTTGTAACTTTGTGGCCGAATAAAATTCAGCAATCATGATCATCATTGGTATCGCCGGAGGAACCGGCTCGGGAAAGACCACCGTAGTGCGCAAAATCATGGAGCGCCTGCCGAAAGGCGAGGTGGGCATCATCTCGCAAGACAACTATTACAAGGACTCCAGCCACATCCCCCTGGAGGAACGCCAGAAAATCAACTTCGACGAGCCGGCGGCCTTCGACTGGGACCTGCTGATCAAGCACCTGAAGATGCTCAAGCGCGGCGAGTCGATCGAAATGCCCACCTACAGCTACATCACCAGCACCCGCCAGCCCGAGACCATAGCAATGGGGCCTCACGACGTGGTGCTCATCGAGGGCATCCTGGTGCTGAGTGACCCCAGGCTGCGCAACATGATGGACATCAAGGTGTTTGTCGACGCCGACGGCGACGACCGCCTCATCCGCGTCATCTCGCGCGACTGCATCGAGCGCGGACGAACGCCGCAGGAGGTGATCGACCGCTACCAACAAGTGCTCAAGCCCATGCACATGCTCCACATCGAGCCGGCCAAGCGATATGCCAACATCATCGTGCCCGAAGGCGGACACAACGAGGTGGCTATCAACCTGATCACCGACTACATCAAGAGCCAACTGGCCAAGTGACCATGCAACTGCCCTGGACTAAAAGCAAGGGCGATAAAGCCCGACAACCCAACAGCAAGGAGGTGGCCACACGGCTCAACCAGGCCGGCGAGGCCGGCGAACTGGTGCTCACCACCGACAACCTGGTGAAGAAATACCGCCAGCGCACGGTGGTCAACCACGTGTCCATCGAGCTGCGTCAAGGCGAAATCGTGGGTCTGCTTGGCCCCAACGGAGCCGGCAAAACCACCACCTTCTACATGACCACCGGCCTGGTCACCCCCAACGAAGGGCGCGTCTTCCTCAACGACGTCGACATCACCACGCTGCCCGTCTACAAGCGCGCGCAGCTCGGCATCGGCTATCTGCCGCAGGAGGCCTCGGTGTTCCGCACGCTCACCGTGGAGGACAACATCCGCCTGGTGCTCGAAATGACCGACACCACGCCCGAGCAGCAGCACGACCGCCTAGAGCAACTCATCGCCGAGTTCCACTTGCAGAAGGTGCGCAAGAACCTGGGCAACCGCCTCTCGGGCGGCGAGCGCCGGCGCTGCGAGATTGCCCGCTGTCTGGCCATCAACCCCCGGTTCATCATGCTCGACGAGCCCTTCGCCGGAGTCGACCCCATCGCCGTCGAGGACATCCAGAGCATCGTCTACAGCCTCAAGTCGAAGAACATCGGCATCCTCATCACCGACCACAACGCGCCCGAAACGCTCTCGATCACCGACCGCGCCTACCTGCTCTTTGAGGGCAAAATCCTCTTCGAAGACTCCAGCGAGCAGTTGGCCGAGAACCCCGTGGTGCGCGACAAATACCTGGGGCACAATTTCGTGTTCCGACGCAAGAATTTCGACAACATTCCCACCCCAACCACCGAAACGACATGAAAAAGCTTTTCCTGCTCGCTTTTGCCACCATGCTGTCGGCAATGGCAACGGCCCAATCCACCGTCTACTTCACCCGCGACATCAGCCCCGAGGCGCTGGTGCGCATCTACAAAGCGCTCGGCCGCACAGCCCACGGCCGCGTGGCAGTGAAAATCAGCACCGGCGAGGGCGGCAACAAGCACTACCTGCGCCCCACGCTCATCCGTGGCCTCGTCGACGAGGTGAACGGCACCATCGTGGAGTGCTGCACGGCCTACGGCGGCTCGCGCCAAGACCCCGCCAAGCACTGGCAGACCATCCACGAGCATGGCTTCGACAGCATCTTCGCCGTCGACCTCATGGATGAGTTCGGACAAATACGCATCCCCATCCAGGACAAGAAGCACCTCAAGTACGACATCGTGGGCGAGCATCTGGCCCACTACACCTTCATGATCAACCTGGCCCACTTCAAGGGTCACGCCATGGGTGGCTTTGGCGGTGTGCTCAAGAACGCCTCCATCGGAGTGGCCTCGACAGCCGGCAAGGCCTACATCCACTCGGTGGGCATCACCACCGATCCCGTGGAGTGCTGGCACCACACCAGCGACCAGGACGGCTTCCTCGAGTCGATGGCCGCCGCTGCGCAGGCCGTGCACAACTACTTCGACGGCAACATCATCTACATCAACGTGATGAACAACATGTCGGTGGACTGCGACTGCGACGGCAACCCCGCCAGCCCCGAGCTCAAGGACATGGGCATCATGGCCTCGCTCGACCCCGTGGCGCTCGACCAGGCCTGCCTCGACATGGTGTTCAACCACCAGGGCCGCCCCGGCGACGACAACCAGCCGCTCATCGAGCGCATCAACCGCCAGCACGGCACCTACATCACCACCTATGCCGAGCAGATAGGCCTGGGCAGCAAGCGCTACACGCTCGTCGACATCGATGCGAAATGAGCAGCAACTACCACAATCCTATTCATAACCAAAAAACGACAACCATGACCAAAAGAATCATCCTCGCGCTGCTGGCCGCCCTGCTGCTGGCCAGCGCCACGTGGGCACGCGACAATGACCGCCGCGTGGTGTGGATCACTATCGACGGCCTGCGCTGGCAGGAGGTGTTCGGCGGAGCCGACTCGCTGCTGGTGGGCAACCAGGACTTTGTGGGCAACCCCGAAGCCACGCGCAAGCGCTTCATGCGCGCCACCGAGCAGGAGCGGCGCGCGGCACTCATGCCCTTTGTGTGGAACACCGCCAGCCGCATCGGCTGGATGGCCGGCAACCGCCGCGCCGGATGCCTGATGAACGTCACCAACGGCTTCCACTTCTCCTATCCCGGCTACAGCGAGGCGCTGTGCGGCTATGCCGACGACGAGCGCATCAACAGCAACCAGCCCGTCGACAACCCCAACGAGACCGTGCTCGAGGTCATCGACCGCGACCCGCGCTACAAGGGACAGGTGCTCTGCTTTGCCGGATGGGACTGCTTCCCGGCCATCATCAACGCCCGCCGCAGCGGGCTGGAGGTGAACGCCGCGCAGTGCCACTCGCTCTCGCCCTCGCCCACCCCCGTGGAGCGACTGCTCGACACGCTGCTCGACGAGACCGTCGTGCAGTTCGAAGGCGAACGCGACGACGCCTTCACCTTCCACTACGCCCTCGAGGCCCTGCGCTCGCGCCACCCCAAGGTGCTCTACCTGGCGCTGTGCGACGTCGACGAGTATGCCCACCACGGGCAGTATGACAACTATCTGGCCGCCATCCACCGCGTGGACAACTTCATCGGGCAACTGTGGCAGGAAATTCAGAACGACCCGTTCTACAGCGGCCGCACCACCTTCATTGTGACCTGCGACCACGGCCGTGGCGACAACCCCGGCAACCCGCGCGAATGGCGCAGCCACAGCAAGCGCTACCCCCACAGCGACGAGACCTGGCTGCTCGCCTTCGGCGACAGCGTGCCCGCCCGGGGCATGCTCACCAGCGGGCAGTACTACACCTGCCAGGTGGCCCACACCGTGGCACGCCTGCTGCAAGTGCCCTTCGCCCCGCAGCACCAGGGCGTAAAGCCCCCCATCGACTTCTGATTCATTTACCCGCCCTGCCGGCGGGAAAGCGTGCGCATTTTGGGCGCCCTGCGGGCGGAAATCTTTCAAATCTGTTCAAATCTTTCAAATAATATTATTTTGAGAGATTTGAAAGATTTGAACAGATTTGAAAGATTTCCACGCCGTTAGGCGGTTGAAATTTGCACGCTTTGCGTTTTAATAGAGATGCGCGCACATCGACAGATGTGCAGAGTTCTTTAGCCCCACATTAAGGAGCTGAGCCTGAACGGCGAAGCGACGTATGTGGGGTGAAGACCGCCCCGCGAAACTACGTCGATAGACGTAGGACAACAACCGATATCAATCATAATAATAGCAGTCGCACTCATTCTCACTGGTGATGACTTGCATTTCTTCATCATAGGCCACGGCACCATGATGCGTCTCCTGATTCTTGATATAGGCAACGACTGCATCCTTTTGCGCGACACCCACCGAGAAAGCGTAATACTCTTTGCCCCATCCTTTGAAAGCCGGGAATGATTCGGGATGGCTCTTCAACCAGATAGATGAACTGCGCTTCATTTCACGCATGAATTGCGACAGGCTCAATTCGGTTGATAAATCCAAAAGCATATGGATATGATTGCCGATGCCATTCATCCTGATGAGCGTGCATCCTTGATTGCGTATGATTCCGTATATAAAGAAACCTCCAATCCGGGCACTATATGCCGAGGCTCTGGCATAGCTGCTCG
>CAMVDK010000227.1 GCA_947166165.1 uncultured Porphyromonadaceae bacterium | reverse complement strand
CCTTTTGTTCTTATGTCTTAAAACAGTCTCATTGTGCATTAAAGAATTGACACCCGCTTTCGAACCATGATTTCAATCCAGAACCTGAGCGTGGAGTTCGGCAGCGTGCCGCTGTTGGACAGCATCAACTTTGTGATCAACAAGCGCGACCGCATCGCCCTGGTGGGCCGAAACGGCGCCGGCAAGTCGACAATGCTCAAAATCATCGCCGGACTGCAGTCGCCCACCGGCGGCACCGTGGCGCAGCCCACCGATGTCACTATCGGCTATCTGCCGCAGCAGATGCGGCTCACCGACGATTGCTCGCTGCGCGAAGAGGTGCGAAAGGCGTTCAGCCACGTTTTTGAGCTCGACCGACTCATCGACGAATTGAACCAGCAGCTGGCCGAGCGCACCGACTACGACTCGCCGTCGTATCAAGACCTCATCGACCGGCTCACGCTCAAGACCGAGGCCCGCGCCATGCTCCAAAGCGAGAACTACGAGGCCCAGGCCGAAAAGACGCTGCTGGGCCTGGGCTTTGTGCGCTCCGACTTCGACCGCCCCACCAGCGAGTTCAGCGGCGGGTGGCGAATGCGCATCGAGATTGCCAAACTCCTTCTCCAGGCTCCCGACGTACTCCTGCTCGATGAGCCTACCAACCACCTCGACATCGAGTCCATTCAGTGGCTCGAACAGTTTCTGAAAAACCGCAACGGTGCCCTGGTGCTCGTCAGCCACGACCGTGCCTTCATCGACAATGTCACCAACCGCACCATCGAGATTGAACTGGGACACATCTATGACTATCAAGTGAGCTATTCCCACTTCGTGGAACTGCGGCGCGAGCGCATTGAGCAGCAGCGCCGCGCCTACGAGAACCAGCAGAAGCTCATCCACGACACCGAACAGTTTATCGAGCGCTTCCGCTATCAAGCCACCAAGGCCGTGCAGGTTCAGAGCCGCATCAAGCAACTCGAGCGGCTCGAGCGCATCGAGGTCGACGAGGTCGACACTAGGCATCTCCACCTTCGTTTCCCCCCAGCACCACGCTCGGGCGACTACCCCGTCATCGCCGACGAACTGCGCAAAGACTACGGCGCGCTCAACGTGTTCGACCACGTCACGTTCACCATCAAGCGCGGCGAGAAGGTGGCCTTTGTCGGCAAAAACGGCGCTGGCAAGTCGACCCTCGTCAAGTGCATCATGGGCGAGATTCCCTTCGAGGGCATGCTCACCATCGGCCATAACGTCAAGGTGGGCTATTTCGCCCAGAACCAGGCGCAACTGCTCGACGAGGATATCACCGTATACGATACCATCGACTATGCCGCTGTGGGCGAAGTGCGTTCGCGAATCAACGATTTGCTGGGCGCGTTCATGTTCGGCGGAAAGGCCAGCGAGAAGAAGGTGCGTGTGCTCTCGGGCGGTGAGAAGAGCCGCCTGGCCATGATCAAATTGCTCCTGGCTCCGGTGAATCTGCTCATCCTCGACGAGCCCACCAACCACTTGGACATGCGCACCAAGGACATCCTCAAGCAGGCTTTGCAGGAATTCGACGGCACGCTCATCGTGGTGAGCCACGACCGATATTTCCTCGACGGCTTGGTGTCGAAGGTCTACGAGTTCGGCGACCACCGCGTGCGCGAGCACCTGTGCGGCATCTACGAGTTCCTCGAAAAGAAAAAACTGCAGAGCCTGCAGCAACTCGAGGTATCCTCGCAGGGTAGTCAACCCGTCAAAACCGAATCTGACGGGCAGCCCAGCACCGGCCGGCAGAGCTATCTCGAGCAGAAAGAGCGCGAGCGTGAGCGCAAGCAGGCCGAGCGGCGCGTCAAGCAACTCGAAGAGCGCATCACTGAGCTCGAAGAACAAATCGCCGATATCGAGCGACAGCTCGCCGAAGGCAACGCCACCGACCCCGACATCTACAACCGCCACGCCCAGCTCAACGCCCAGCTCCAGCAAGCCATGCAGCAGTGGGAAGACGCACTATAGAGGGAATGCACAACGACATGCCGGCTTGATTCGACCGTAAATCATACAGGAGCTGGGGCAGTTGGATTGACTGTTAAATTTTGATAAAGTTCGACTTTCTTGCGCCAAATGCATTGCGGTTTGGCGATTGTTGCCTACTTTTGCAGTCGAATTAATCGATTGTTGAACCCTTTTTAAAGTATGGAAAGGGTCACATCTATGAGTATAAAGTAAGTTAACACCCTGAAGGCGAGAACGCTTTGATGAGCGGGGCAATCGGCTGGATTGCTGCGCCCTTGTTCTCGTGGCCGCACCTCGCGGTACACACATTTCACTCATCTTTTTGTTGAACATCCTTGCCGCATAGCCGGCCACGCCAAAGCGGGGCCTGGCGTGACGTGCGGCACACACGTAAACACACTTATGAAAATCAAACCCAAAGAACTTACCGCCACCGGTTTGACCGCCGATGCGGCGCGCAGTGTGGCCTTGGCCATTGTGGCCAGGCACTGCAAGCACTCCGAGCGGAGTGATGTGCTCGGCGAACTGGCCCGCGTGGCGGCGCATCCCGAGCAATATTACCGCCACCCGGTGTGGGGCCGCCTTGCCGTTGCCGTCAGGCCCGAACCGGTGGAACAGCATTCGCACGAGTTGCTCCCGGAGCCGGGACAGTTTGCCGTGTTTGGCGCCGAGGGTATCGGCCACTTGGTGCTCGAGCAGATGCGCATGGCCATGCGCCTGCCGGTGACGGTGGCTGGCGCGCTGATGGCCGACGGCCATGCGGGCTATGGGCTGCCCATAGGCGGGGTGCTGGCCACCCGGGGGGTGGTGATTCCCTATGCCGTCGGGCTCGACATCGGCTGCCGGATGCAGCTCACCGTGCTCGACGCGCCAGCCGAATTCATCGACACCCATCACGACCGTGTGGTGGATGCCCTCATGGCATCCACGGCCTTCGGCATGGAAGGCGTGCTGCCGTCGAAGCACTATCACGATGTGATGGATGGCAAGGAATTCACGAGTCTGCCATGGCTGCGCGCCCTGCGTGCGAAAGCCGTCCGGCAGTTGGGCAGCAGTGGCGGCGGCAACCATTTTGTTGACGTGTGCGAAGTGAGGCTTCCCGCCGGCAATCCGCTCGGGCTGCTGGAGGGGCGCTACGTGGGCATATTGTCGCACTCCGGCTCGCGTGGACTGGGAGCGGCCATTGCCGAGCGGTTCACCACGATAGCCAAAACCCGCTGCCGCCTGCCCCGCGTGGCCGGCCCGTTCGCCTGGCTCGAACTGGACAGCGAAGCCGGGCGCGAGTATTGGCACTGCATGGAGCTGGCTGGACAGTACGCCCGCGCATGCCACGACATCATTCACGAGGGCTTGTGGCGAGCGCTGCGGCTCAAGCCGCTGACGACGGTGGCCAACCATCACAACTACGCCTGGATCGAAACAATGCCCGACGGGAGCGAGGTGGTGGTGCACCGCAAGGGGGCCACTCCGGCCCATGCGGGCGAATTGGGCTTGATTCCGGGCAGCATGACCCAGGCGGGCTACATCGTGCAGGGCAAAGGGTGCCACGCGTCGCTGTGCTCGGCGAGCCACGGCGCCGGCAGACGGCTCTCGCGCGAGGAGGCACGCAACAGCGTGAGCCGCCGTGCGCTGGCCGACACGCTGAAGCACTGCTCAGTGACGCTCATCGGCGGCTCCACCGAGGAGGCTCCGCAGGCCTACAAAGACCTCGGCGAGGTGATGCAGGCGCAGAGTCGGTTGGTCGACATCGTGGCGACAATCGTGCCACGCGTGGTGCGTATGAATGATTGAAGCAATAGTTTAAAATTGATGTTAAAATCATCTAAACAACAATGAAATATATTCAAATCACGTCGGGCCGTGGACCGGTGGAGTGCTGCCGGGTGGTGGCCCTGGTGATGCAGCAAATCACCGAAGATGCCCAGCACCTCGGACTGACCATAGAACTGGTAGAGAGTGAACCGTCGTCGGAGCCGGGTTGCCTGTTCTCGGCCACGCTGGCCGTGGAAGGCGAGCAGCTTGAAGCCTTTGCGGCCGAATGGGAAGGCACGGTGCTCTGGGTGGCGACCAGGAATCGATTCCGCCCCTTTCACCGCCGCAAGAACTGGTATGTGGGCGTGCACTTTTTCTCGCTTCCCCAGCTCGCTGCGGTAAGCGAACACGACATCGTCTACACCACGATGCGCTCCTCGGGACCGGGCGGTCAGAATGTGAACAAGGTGGAGACGGCCGTGCGCGCCACGCATCGCCCCACGGGCATGAGCGCCACCGCCAGCGACCACCGGTCGCAGAGTCAGAACCGGCGGCTGGCACGCGAGCGGCTGATGCTCCGGCTGGCCGAGCAGCAGCAAGCCAAGCTAGCCGAGCATGAGCGTCAAGTGTGGATGCATCACAACGTGCTCCAGCGCGGCGGCGAGTCGAAGCGCTTTTCCGGGCCGCTGTAGTGCCGCCGGTTTCGGCATCCGCCTCTCATGCAATGTCTTTGTATTCCTTGACTTCGATAATAGGTTGCCCAGATCATTGTCCGTTCTTCCGCCACGCACAGTTCAGACAACGAAGACAACAAAAGACAATTAAAAGGGACAAAAGACAATTAAAGGGGACAAAAGACAATTAAAGACAACAAAAAGACAATTAAAGACAACATAGAAGACAATTAGCGGCAACAGGTCTTGTTGTAGAATTCTGTTGCTTGCAAATCATTGTCGTTGGTTGTCTGAAGTTGTCCTTAATTGTCTGATTTTGCCGACAGGAGTGTCAGCGGCGCAGACACAGAGCATTACTGATGACCCTGAATTTTGTTTGCAGTTTTCTTGCATTGTAGTAATGTTGGCTTCGCCCAAATTACACGGCATCTCGGAAGTGCAAAATCA
>CAMVDK010000226.1 GCA_947166165.1 uncultured Porphyromonadaceae bacterium | reverse complement strand
GATTGCCGAAGAATTCGACGGTGTCGCCCACGTGGCAGTCGGCGTCGGTGACATCGACCATGGTGGCATCCATGCAGATGTTGCCCACGGTGGGGCAGAGGCGTCCGCCGACCCACACGCTGGTGGCCCCGCACCCGAAGTGGCGGTCGATGCCGTCGGCATAGCCTATGCTCACGGTGGCGATGCGCGAGTCGCGCTGGAGCACGCCCTTGCGTCCGTAGCCGATAGTGGTTCCGGCGGGCCAGTGCTGGATGGTGATGATGACGGCGTGGAGCGAAGCCACGGGCTGCAATGCGGCTTCGGCTTGGCCGCCCACGGTGCGGATGCCATACATGCCGATGCCGATGCGCACCATGTCGAACTGGTATTCCGGGAAACGGACAATGCCGCAGGTGTTGAGCACATGGCGCATGATGTGGTGCTTGAAGGCATCCTGAAGCACGTTGGCACACTGGTTGAAGTAGTGGCACTGCTGGCGCGTGAAGTCGTCCTGCTCGGGTTCGTCGGCCACACTCAGGTGTGAGAACACCGACGCGGGATGCAGCACGTCCTGGCTGTGCAGCAGCTCGATGAGCTTGGGCAACTGCACGTGCGTGAAGCCGAGGCGGTGCATGCCGGAGTCGATTTTCACGTGCACGGGAAAGTTGCGCACGCCGCATTTGCGCCCCTCGCGGATGAGCGCTTCGCACTCCTGCAGGCTGTAGACCTCGGGCTCGAGGCGGTGGATGAACATGGCTTTATAGTTCACCACGCTGGGGTTGAGCACAATGATGGGCATCACGATGCCGGCCTGCCGCAGTTCGACCCCTTCGTCTTGCACTGCCACGGCCAGATAGTCGGCTCCGCGATCCTGCAGGGTCTTTGCAATCTCGTAGCTGCCAGTGCCGTAGCCACTGGCCTTGACCATGGCCACGGTCTTGGTGGTGGGCCGAATGAGCGACTTGAAGAATCGGAAGTTGTGCGCCAAGGCACCCAGGTTGACTTCCATCACGGTTTGATGCTGTTTGGCTTCGAGCAGGTCGACGATTTGGTCGAAGGCGAACTCCGGCGAGCCTTTGACGAGGATGGTCTCGTGGTCGAAGTCGCCTTGCGCCACAGCGGCCAGGAGGTCGTCGGTGGTGGCGAAGCAGTGGACCGAGGGCAGCGAGTCGAAATAGTGTGCATAACGGCACATGTCGGCCCCCACGCCGAGCAGACGGTGCACGCCCTTGCCCCGCAGCAGCTCGCTGACGCGGATGTAGAGTTCGTCGCCAGAATAGGTGTCGGGCTTGAGGTCGCTCAGCACCACTGTGCTGGCTCGGCTGCCGGCCCGGCGCATCATGAAGTTGAGGGCTGGCGTGAGCGAGGCGTAGTCGCTGGCATAGCCGTCGACGATAACGGTGCACTCGTTCACCCCCTCGATGACGCTGATGCGCGTTCCCACGGGTGTGAGCAGCTTCATGCGTGCCGCGATGCACGCCGGATGGATGCCCAGCAGCAGCATCACGGCCAGGCATGTGATGGCGTTCTCCACGTCGCGCTCCGAGTCGAAAGGCACGGTGACCTGCCCGTCGAGGTCTTGGTAGCTGTAGCTGATGGTGGTGTCCTTGCCCTGATGGGTGATTTGGTCGATTTGCAGTGCCGCATTGTGGCTTTTGATGCTCCATGACGTTTCCTGGGCCACGTCGACCTCGAGCAGCGGTGCTATGGTGGCGGTGACCAGCGGGTCGTCGGCGGGATAGACAATCTGTTCGCAGCTGTTGAGGATTTTGGCCTTTTCCTGCGCTTTCTCGGCCATGGAGGCGAACCCTTCGTCGTGTTCGGTGCCGATGTTGGTGATCACGCCTATGGTGGGCCTGATCATGGCCTGCAGGCGGTCCATCTCGCCGGTGGTCGAGATGCCGGCCTCGATGATGGCCAGCGTGGTGGTCTCGTCGAGTTCCCAGAGCGAGAGCGGCACACCGATTTGAGAGTTGTAGCTTCGGGGCGAGCGCACGATGTGGAAGTCGTCGCGCAGCAGCTGGTAGAGCCATTCCTTCACGGTGGTCTTGCCTCGGCTGCCGGTGATGCCGATGACCGGGAACCGGAAGCGCCGCCGGTGGTAGGTGGCGATGCTTTGAAGGGCATCGAGCGTGTTGTCGACAATCAGGAAGTTGGCCATGCCTACCAGCCCCGATGGCACGTCGGCCAGCGAGTCGACCACAAAGTTCCGCACGCCCTGGTCGTAGAGCTCGGCCACGTATCGGTGGCCGTCGTCGTTGGTGGTGCGCAGGGCGAAGAAGAGCGTCTCGCTGGCATAAGTGAGCGAGCGCGAGTCGGTGAGCAGCTGGCTCACCACGGCGTCGGCATCGATGAGTTGCTCTTCGTCGATGTTGAGCACACTGGCTATTTCGGTGATGGAATATTTCATTTTTATCGTTGGTTGATGATGGATGTTGCGCCCCTGGTGCGGTGGGCAATCTTATGGCTGTGTGGTGTGGGTTTTCAGTTCGAGATATGGATATTCTTTCTGCAGATTCCGCAGCACGGCTTGGGTGTCGGCATTGAATCGCTCCACCACCTCTCGGTTGCTGCTCATGGGTCGGTGCTGCAGCCGCTTGCTGACTCGTTCGCAGCGTGCGATGGCTTGGGCCGAGCGGTCGTCGAAGAAAGTGGCTTGGAAAGCCTGCCAGATGTAGTCGATGGCCACGTCGCTGGGGTGAATCATGTCGGCGGCGTAGAAACGGTAGTCGCGCAGGTCGTCGTTCATGATTTCGAAAGCCGGGAAATAGGTGGCATGGTGGCTGTGCCGCGCCAGCACCTCGTCGACGGCCACCCGCAGGCGGGCCTTGCTCAGGGAGTTGACATCGAGGCCATCGGCAATGTGGCGGATTGGGCTGACGGTGAAGATGACGCGCAGCTGCGGGTTGATTGCCAGCACGCTGTTGAGCGCCTGGTCGAGCGCCTGCACCATTTCGTCGACCGAGGCCATGCCGCGCTTGAACTCGTGTTGAGGCACTTTGTGGCAGTTGGCCACCACCTGTCCGGTGGCCTTGAGGCGGTAGACCATTGCCGTGCCGAGCGTGACGACCAGTGCCTGGCAGCTCGCCAGATGCTCGTGGCCGGCAAAGATGCGCCGGTTCATCTGCTGCAGGGCCTGTTCTTTGTCGGGCCTGGAGAATCGTGAGTGGAAGGCATAACTGTTCCACACGCCGCCAAGCTGGAACAGGTCGATGCCGGCCACTGGTTCGGCATCGACGAGCCGCTGCAGCCCGCTGGCGATGCTCAGGGGGTTGAACAGGGTGCCGAAGGGGTTGACGTCGACACGCATCATGGCCTGCCGCAGTCGTGACCCGATGTTGTCGGTGAAGCACGACCCCAGCATCACTAGAGCGTCGCTGTGGCGCAGCGTGCCTTGGTTGTCGCCCATGCGGATGGTGGTTCTGAACTCCATATTCCAGAATGCTATGGTTATAATCAAGCAAAGGTAGTCATTTTTCTTGAAATGCGAGGCCTGATATAGTCGAAAAAGCAACACAAGGCATTATTTCGGTCGATTTTTTGGCTATTTCGGCCAAAAACACTAATTTCGCACCATCATTTTCGCCATCGCCGAGGGTGGAGGTGGCAGGAGCGTGATGTAGTACTGCTTATGTCGAAACGAACCTACCTGATTTTGATATTGCTGCTCGTGGTGGTCGACATCGTGGCCGGATTTTGGTATCTGGCCGCCCGCATCGAGTCGAGTGGCGACAGCCGCGACTTGTTCGACACGCGCGGCGATTCGACGCAAGTGCTCGATGCCGACACCATCAGCGAGCTGAATGTTCCAGATGTGTTCCGGATGTTCGCCCGCGACACGGCTTTCGTGAGCAACTATCCCGCCGAGAAAGGCGGCTACCGCTTCACCAGTGTGAAGCACATCAAGCTGCGCTGGCCGGAGAGCGTGAATGGCAGCGACAGCCTGGACGCACTGGAGCGCGCTTTGCTCGGAAAGATGTTTTCGACTTCGGCAACATCGCTCAGCCGCGCCGTGGCCGAAGAACTGGGCAAGCCTACGTTCAACACTTCGCTGTCGACTGGCTACCACACGGTGTCGAAAGCACCGGCAGTCCAAGCCACCTACAGCAATGTGAGCACACTGCTGGTGTTCCCTGTCATGACCTCGATGCGATTGCTGGTGATGCAGGTGGAGCGCAGAAGCTACAACGGGATTGAAACCACGCTGGCCAAATCATATGTGCACTACGACCGTGGCATGCAGCGCGTGCTGACGCGTGCCGAAGTCTTTGCTGCCGACACCGACGCGAAATTGCTGTCGGCCATCAATGCGAAAATCGACATCCTGAACCGTGACAAGCATCTGAATCTGTCGCATGCCTCACAGTTGCCCAGCGAGTTCATGGCTCGGCGTAAGGGCATTTTGTTCTTCTTCGATAAGGGGATTCTTGCCGGCGTGAAGGAGGACGAGGTGGAGGTGTTTGTCGACTACGACGATTTGAGGCCGCTGTTCACTCCGCTGTTCCAGCGCTTGGTGGCTGACAACGGAGGGTATTGGGACTACAAGCCCATAACGATTGATTGAGGTTGGATCGATAGCAGTCGATGATGTTGCTTTGAGCCAACAATCCGATTTGTTTGAATCGTTTTTTGTCATCTGATTTGTAACTGAAATTCTGTATGGTTGACTTAGTTTACCCCGTAGGCGAGCAGGACTTCGCCAACGTGCGCAACGACCAGATGGTCTACATCGATAAGACCGAGGTGCTCTACCGCCTCGTGAAATCGGGCAAATATTACTTTCTGAGCCGTCCCCGTCGGTTCGGCAAGTCGCTGATGCTGTCCACGCTGCGCTACTACTTCGAGGGCCGGCGCGAGCTGTTCGAGGGTCTGGCCATGGGCCGCCTGGAGCAGCAGTGGACAGCTCACCCGGTCATCTACCTCG
>CAMVDK010000225.1 GCA_947166165.1 uncultured Porphyromonadaceae bacterium | reverse complement strand
AAATTCGCATTAATAAATAAACAACAAATTAAACAAATGAAACGAATGTTCGACGCGGGCAAATAAATATTTGTTTAATTTGTTTAATTTGTTGATTATTTTACAAGTCAATGCGAATTATGCGAATCTATCGAATTGCACTAATAGTTATGAAACCTTATGTTCTTATAGTCTAAAAACTTGGCGCGTGGCGGAGCGGAATCAGTATCTCAGGCTGTGGAGGGCGCGGAGCACGTTGACGAGCGTCTGGCCCCAGTAGTCAGTGAAGTTTTCGTAACACAAGCCGAGCAGCTCGTCTTGGTCGTCGGTGGTGGCGTTTTCCACGGCGTGGAGCAGGTCGAAGAACTCCTGGTAGAGGTCGGCCAGGTTTTCCGAAATGGTGGCGGCAATGGGTGTGTCGCTGTACTTCATGTCGTCGAGAAAGACCTCGAGATAGGTGTCGTCGTCGGCCATGACTTGGGCGATGAGGGTTCGCACCTGGTCGTAGGTGGTTTCGTCGAGGGTGGGGGCGATGAAGGCATCGGTGAGCGGGTCCATGTCGAGGTCGATGGCGCTGATGTAGATGCGCGGCAGCAGTTTGGTCATCGTGGTCACAAATTCGTGTCGGTCGATGCTGGCCGCGTTCTCGATGGTCTGGCAGAATTCGTTGGTCAAAGCGATGAACGCCAGTTGGTTGGGCGAGAGGGTGGGGGAGTCGTCGGTCATTGTTGCAGGTATAATTGGTGGGTGATGGCGTAGTGGAGCACATCGTGCGGGATGTAGAAATGCGGTGCAATCCCTTGGGAGAGCATCTGGCGCACCTGCGTTGACGAGATTTCGATCACGGGCGCGTCGACCTGGGTGACGCGTTCGCTGAGTTCGGGTGGAATCGCGATGTCGTAGCCCAGGCGTGGATAGACGAGTATGCGGTGGCGGGCCACGATTTCGTCGGCCGAGCGCCAGCGGTGCCAGACGGCCCAGTTGTCGGCGCCGATGAGCAGACTGAACTCGCAGTCGGGGAATCGGTCGGTGAGTGCGTGCAGGGTGTCGATGGTGTAGCTGGGCCGGGGCAGCGACATCTCGAAGGCCGAGGTCACTGCGCCGTCGATGCGGCGGGTCACCATCTCGGTCATGCGCAGGCGGTGCTCCTCGGCAGCGAGCTGCTGGCCGCTCTTGAAGGGGTTTTCGGGGGTGACCATGAGCCAGAGCTGGTCGACGAGCCCTTGCCGCAGCACGTGGCTGGCAATGATGGCGTGCCCCACGTGGATGGGGTTGAACGAGCCGCCGAAGATGCCTATCCGCTTCATGGCTGTGGACGGTGGTCAGGGTTGTTGACAAAGTCGTCGATGAGCTGGCGCACCTGCGCCACGGCGGTGTCGAGGTCGTCGTTCACCACGGTGTGGTCGAACTGCGGGGCGAAGGTCATCTCGTAGTCGGCTTTCGCGATGCGGTTCTCGATGTCTTGCGGCGAGTCGGTGCCGCGGCCTTCGAGTCGCTGCCGGAGCACCTGGATGCTTGGCGGCTGGATGAAAATGCTCAGGGCATGCTGGCCGTAGAGCCGCTTGACGTTGACGCCGCCCTTGACGTCGACATCGAGCACCACGTTGCGCCCCTGGCCGTTGATGCGGCCGATTTCGCGCTTGAGGGTGCCGTAGAAGCGGCCGGGATACACCTCCTCGTACTCGGCGAAGGCGTCCTGCTCAATCTCGTGGCGGAACTGCTGCTCGGTCATGAAGTAGTAGTCGACGCCGTCGCGCTCCTGTCCGCGAATGGGGCGCGTGGTGGCCGACACCGAGAAGGCCAGCCTCAGCTGCGGGTCGTCGATGATGCGGCCGATGATGGTCGACTTGCCCGACCCCGACGGGGCCGACACAATGATCAGTTTCCCTGTTTGATGCATAGTTGTAGGGTGTATTGAGGGGGAGTTGTAAGGTGGAGGGTGTTGACCTTTATTTTAGCCATCACTCATCCCTCATCTTAAAGTATTGGTTGAGACTTGAATTACATCACATTGAACACCTGCTCTTTGATTTGCTCAAGGTGATCCTTCATCCTCACGACCACCTTCTGTAGTTCGGCCTGGTTGGCCTTCGAGCCCATGGTGTTGATTTCACGTCCCATTTCCTGGGCGATGAATCCGAGTTTCTTGCCCTGTCCGCAGGGGCCGTGCAGCGTGTCGAGGAAGTAGGTCAGGTGGTTCTGCAGGCGGATTTTCTCTTCGGTGATGTCGAGTTTCTCGATGTAGTAAATCAGTTCTTGCTCGAGCCGGTTGTTGTCGTAGTCCACTCCTTCGAGCTTGTTCAGGCCGTCGATGATGCGAGCCCTGATTTTCTCGACGCGTGCGGCCTCGTAGGCGGGCACCTGGTCGAGCAGCTGCTGGATGGCTGCGATTTTCTCTTCGAAGAAGGAGGCGAGCCGGTTGCCTTCTTGCTGGCGGAAGTCGTTCAGGTGCTGGAGCGCTTGTTCGAGCGTGGCGTGAAGCGCGTTGAGCTCGTCGTCGGTCACGAGGGTTGAGGCGCTGTCGGCGGCCACCAGCACGTCGGGCAGGCGCAGCAGGGTGGCATACCAGTCGGCGGGCGGGTCGATGCCCAGTGCCTGGGCGGCTTGCTCGAGTTGCTGCTTGTAGTGCTGCATCGCGGCCACGTTGACGCTCGTGGCGTTTTGCGCGGAATCGGCCTCGCAGGTGATGGTAAGCTCCACTTTGCCGCGCGTCACGGCTTGAGCCACCTTGGCGCGCAGGTCAAGCTCGATTTCGCGATAATGTTGTGGCAAGCGGGCCGACAGGTCGAGCTGCTTGCTGTTGAGCGATTTGACTTCGGCGGTGAGTTTTTTGCCGGCCATCATTGTGGTCGATTTGCCGAAGCCGGTCATTGACAATATCATAATCGGTGTATAGCGTTTTTGGGTTTTGTGACGTTGAATAAATCTTGCAAAATTACGGCATTTTGCGCTATCCGGTGCGATGGCTAGGGCGAAAAAAACAAAAAAAAGTATAATTCATAGTCAAAACCGCAATAAAAAGGCCTTTGGCGTGTTTCGGCTTGATTCTTTTTAGTAACTTTGTAGTCTGAATAAGCTGATATGGCGACAATATTGAATATTGAGACATCGACCGAGGTGTGCTCGGTGGCGCTCACGAGCGACGGCGAGGTGCTTGAGCATCACGAGAATTACGATGGCCAGACGCACTCCACGCTGCTGAGCGCCTACGTGCGCGACGCGCTGCACTACCTGCGCAGCCGCGAGCTGCAGCTCGACGCCGTGGCGGTGAGCATCGGCCCGGGGTCGTACACGGGGCTGCGCATCGGCCTGAGCGAGGCCAAAGGGCTCGCCTTCGGGCTGGGTGTGCCGCTCATAGGCGTGGGCACGCTCAAACTGCTGGCTGTGCAGGCCATGTTTGCCGAGTTCTACGACGGCGAGGTGCTGTTCGCCCCGATGATCGACGCCCGTCGCATGGAGGTGTACACGGCAGTCTACACCAGCGCGTTGCAGCCGCTGCTCGAGCCGCAGCCCATGGTGCTCGACGAGGGGGGGCTGGCGCAATGGCTCGACGGAAGCCGCACGCTCGTGGTGGCGGGCAACGGCGCCGCCAAGGCGCAGACCGTGATCCGCTCGCCGCACGCCGTGTTCCTGCCCGAGCTGAAGCCGGTGGCCGTGAGCATGATGGCTCTGGCCGAGAAGGCGCTGCGCGAGCAAGACTTCATCGATGTGGCCTATTCCACTCCGGTCTACCTCAAGGAGTATGAAGCCAAAAAGTCGAAAAACAAAGTGCTGGCAAACAGCCTGAAAGCGTGAGTACAATTTAAACTAAAACTGCATAAACAATTCTCCAACGTGCTGATATACAATTCACAACTCAAAAAACTCATCTTGCCGGAGTATGGGCGCAACATCCACCAAATGGTGGGCCACTGCCTCACCATTGCCGACCGCGAGGAGCGCAACCGCTGCGCACACACCATCGTGGCCGTGATGGACAACATGTTCCCCGAACTGCACAGCGAGGCCGACTACAAGCACAAGCTGTGGGACCACCTGGCCATCATGAGCGACTTCAAACTCGACATCGACTACCCCTATCCGGTGGTGGCGCGCGAGAACCTCGACACGCCTCCCGAGAAGGTGGTCTACCAGCTCGAACCCATCAAGCAGCGCCACTATGGCAAAATCATCGAGCGGATGATCGACCGCGCCGCCCAGTATCCCGAGGGAGAGGAGCGCGACGCGCTGGTCATGCTCCTGGCCAACCACATGAAAAAGTCGATTTACCAAATCAACAACGAGGTGGTCGAAGACAGCAAAATATTCAACGACCTTGCTCGTTATTCACATGGGGCCATACGGCTCGACCCTTCGACCCATGCGCTGCATGAGTTCCAGGTGGCTCCGGCGCCGCAACAGCCGGGCAAGAAAAAGAAAAAGAAATGATCACCCGCGACCAGCTCATCGCCATAGGGCGCTACAACAAGACCCACGGCGTGGACGGCGAAATCTCGGCCACGCTCGACCTGGGCGTCGACTACGTGGAGCAGCTCAAATGCTTGATTTCCGACGTCGACGGCATCTATGTGCCCTTTTTCGTGACCTCGGCGCGGGGGCGGTCGGCCACCAACGCGCTGCTCCACCTCGAAGGAATCGGCACCGACACCGAGGCCGCCCTGCTGGCCGGGCACGACATCTACGTGCTCAAGAGCGACTACGACCAGCTCGCCACCGACGGCGATGAAGACGAGTGGCCCTTCGACTACTTTATCGGCTTCGAAGTGCACGACGACCACCACCTGGTGGGACGCGTGGTGGATGTGGACGACTCCACCGAAAATGTGCTCTTCGTGGTCGAGCGGCCCGACGGCGGGCAGGCGCTCCTGCCGGCTGTGGAACCGCTCATCACCTCCATCGACATCGATGGACGCACCTTGAGCATGCATC
>CAMVDK010000224.1 GCA_947166165.1 uncultured Porphyromonadaceae bacterium | reverse complement strand
TCGAATGATGGCCGGCCTGCCGAAGCAGCGCAACGCAGCCGACCCAGGCCAATACATTATATAAATAAAAAGAAAACAACCTATGGCAAACAAACGTCAAGCCAAGAAAGCCATCTGCCGCTCGTGCGGCGAGATAGCCGGAGTGTGCCTCACCTTGCAGGCGCAGAACCCCGAAGCCAACTTCGAGAAGTGGGACGAACTGGTCATCGACACCGCCCTGCTGCAAGTGTCGGCCCTCAAGCAGGTGTCGCCACGCTTCGGCAAGAAGGTGAAGGACTATCCCACCGCCCGCGACTACCGCCGCGCCCGGCGCGAATTCCATCTCCAGCACCAGCAGCAACTGGCCGACTACATGCGCACCAACATGGCCGCGCTGGCAAAACGCATCAACGAACTCAAGTAAACCCGTAGGCGGCGCACTGCGCTACGCAACCCTGACGAAAACCGACAGACAATAGTGAACCTTGCAGCCTGGATTCTGAAAAGAGCGGGCTGGCGCTTTGTGCTCAACACGCCTGCGCCAGCCAAGTGTGTGGTGTGCGTTGCCCCGCACACCAGCAATTGGGATTTCGTGGTGGGCGAACTCGGCAGCCGCTCGGTGGGCATCAAGGCCAGCTTCCTGATCAAGGACACCTGGTTCTTCTTCCCCATGGGCCACATCATGCGCGCCCTGGGCGGCATCCCCGTCAAGCAGCACACTCACACCAACGTCAGCGAGCAGGTGGTGCAAGCCTTTGCGCAGCACGACCGGCTGTGGGTGGCCGTCACTCCTGAGGGGACACGCAGCCGCAACCCGCACTGGCACAAGGGCTTCCTGCACATTGCCCGCGATGCGGGCGTGCCCCTGCTGCTGGCCTATATCGACTACGGCACACGCACCGCCTGCATCGACCGCGAATTCACGCTCACTGGCGACGTAGAGGCCGACCTGGCCGCCATCAAGCGCTACTATCAGCACCATCAGGCGCGGCACCCCGACCAGTTCGCCACCTGAGCGGCCAACAACCCATAGTGCATATGTGCATTGAGAATCGTGCATTGTGAATTGAGAATCGTGCATTGTGAATTGTGCATTGAATTAAGGAGTCATTATCATCAATCAACCCCATGTATACCCGCAACCTCAACATTGTCCTCATCGAGGACCAGATAGCCTGGGGCGACAAAGCGGCTAACCTAGAGCAGCTCCGCCGCAACATGTCGTCGCTGCCGTCTGGCATCGACCTGGTGGTGCTGCCCGAACTGTTCAGCACCGGCTTCATGACTGGCGACCGCGAGCAAGCCGCCGCGCTGGCCGAGCGCAACACCGGCGACACCATAGCCGAGCTGCACCGTCTGGCCGACCAGCATCAGGTGGCCATTGCAGGCAGCTTCCTCGCCGCCACGGCCGCACAACTCTATAATAGGGCGTTCTTCATCGAGCCAGGTGGCGAAGACACTTTCTACGACAAGCGCCACCTGTTCACCTTCGGCGGCGAGGACCGCGTGTTCAACGCCGGGCGCAGGCTGGCACCCACGGTGCGCTTCCGCGGTTTCAACATCAAGCTCATCGTGTGCTACGACCTGCGGTTTCCCGTGTTCTGCCGCAATGTCGGCAACGCCTACGATGTGCTGATTGTGATGGCCAACTGGCCGCTGGCGCGCCAGCAGGCATGGCGGCAGCTGCTCATTGCCCGTGCCATCGAGAATGAGTGCTACGTGTGTGGCGTGAACCGCTGCGGCACCGACCCCGCCGGACTCGACTACGGACAAGGCTCGAGCGTGGTGGTCGACTTCAAGGGCCGCGTGTCGGCACAGCGCGGCAGCTCGCCGCTCATCGGCGCCTCGCTGTCGCCTGTCGAACTCGCCCGTTTCCGCGAAAAATTCCCTGCCTGGCGCGATGCCGACCAATTCAGCATCGAGTGAGAGGCATTAGCCGCAAGGCGACACTCCTCAATTGCATTCTGCACAAATACTAAAACTAAACCACAAACAAATGAAAACCAAGCCCATATATATCGCTTTGGCGGCATTGCTTGGCCTGAGCGCTGCGGCGCAGCAACCCAAGCGCGCCGTGACCATCTCCGATGTGTATCGCATCACTAGCGTTTCCGGTGTGGGGCTTTCGCCCGACGGCAAACGCATCACCTATTCAGCCGGCAACACCAGTCTCCGAACCTTGAAAGCCGACCGCCGCATTGTGGTGGCCGACGCCGACGGCAGCCATGCCACCGACATAGTGACTGGCGAGCATTGCGGCTCACCGGCATGGAGCGCCGACGGCCGCACCATCTACTACACCGACCAAGCGCCCGACACCACCATGCAGCTGTTTGCCTGCGATGTGGCCTCGAAGCAGACCCGGCAGCTGACCAGTTACCGCCTCGGCGTGGCCGATGGCGCGGTGTCGCCCGACGGGCGCTTCGTGGCCTTCTCGGCCGAGGTGTATCCCGAGTTCGGTGCCGATGCCCAGCGCACCCTGGCTCGGCGCAACAGCAAGGACACCGGCCGCGTGCAGGCCCATCTGGCCGACAGCCTGCTCTACCGGCATTGGACCGACTACAGCGATGGCCGCGTCACCCATCTGATGGTGTGCGACCTGAGCAGCGGCCGGGTCACCGACCTCACTCCCGGCAGCCACTCACTGCTGTTCACACCCAGCGGCGACCGGCTGTTCGCCTGGTCGCCCGACAGCCGCGAACTGTGCTATGTGTCGAACCACGACAGCCATCCCGAAGCGTCGACCAATGCCGACCTTTGGCTCGTGAACGTCGGCGGCGGCCCGTCGCGCAACATTACCAGCGCCAACCCCGCCTGGGACGGCACCCCGCTCTACAGCCCCGACGGACGCTACATCGCCTATCGTCGCCAGTCGGTGCCGGGCTACGAGAGCGACTGCTTCAAGCTCTCGCTCTACGACCGCCAGAGCGGCGAGCACCGCGTGCTCGGCAACGACTTCGACGACTGGGTGGAAGACTTTGCCTGGAGCACCGACAGCCGCACTATCTACTTCAACGCCGACGTGCGCGGCTACATGCCCATCTACCAGACCACCCTCGACGGACGCATCACCCGCCTGGTGCCCGATGTGGTGGCAGCCAGCGTGGTCACCGACTCACGCGGCACATTCTACTTCACGTCGAGTTCCACCGGCAAGCCCGTGGCCCTCTACCGCCACGAGCTCAAAAAGCGCAGCACCTCCCAACTGACCCACTACAACGACGCCCTCGAGGCCGAGGTGGACTTTCGCCCGTCGGAAGAGATGTGGGTGATGGGCGCCGGTGGCGACAGCGTGCAGGTGTTCGTTGTCAAGCCCCACGGATTCGACCCCAACAAACGCTACCCGCTGGTGCTCAACGTGCACGGCGGACCGCAGATGCAGTGGATGAACTCGTTCCGTGCCGACTGGCAGGTGTATCCCGGAGCAGGCTATGTGGTGGCTTACCCCAACCCACACGGCAGCACCGGCCGCGGACAGGCCTTCTGCGCCGCCATCTCGCGCGACTGGGGCGGGAAGGTGTATGAAGACGTGATGCTCGTCACCGATGCCCTGGCCCGGCTGCCCTACGTCGACGCCGACCGCATGGCGGCCATGGGATGGAGCTACGGCGGCTACATGATGAACTGGCTGCAGGGCCACACCAAGCGCTTCAAGTGCCTGGCGTCGATGATGGGACTCTACGACACCCCGTCGATGTGGGGCACTACCGAGGAGCTGTGGTTCCCAAACCATGAATTCGGCGGCCAGCCCTGGAACAGCACGCTCTACCAGCAGTGGAATCCGGCAGCCTTCAGCAAGGAATTTGCCACCCCAACGCTCATCCTGACCGGCGAGCGCGACTACCGCGTGAGCTACACACAGAGCCTGCACTACTTCAACACGCTGCAGACCATGGGCATACCAAGCCGACTGATTGTGTTCAGCAACGACGGTCACTGGCCCAGCACCATGCGCTCGATGCCAGTCTACTACAACGCCCACCTCGAATGGTTCCACCGCTGGCTGGGTGGCGACCCCGCTCCGTGGGACACCCGCAAGATGATTGACAACGAAGTGGATTATTAAGTCACCCTTTCACCCCACACGCCCCATGCCCATTACCGACCAAGACCTACTGCAGGCCATCGCTGCCCGCCACAGTGTGCGCCGATACACCGACCGCCCCATCGACTCCGACACGGTGGCGGCCCTGAACTGTGTCATCGACCAGTGCAACCAGAATGGCAACCTGCGCATCCAGCTAGTGCTCGAGGACGAACGCGCCTTCGGCAGCATGCTCGTGCATTACGGAGCTTTCAGCGGCGTGCACAACTACTTCGCCATTGTGGGCCGTGGCGAACATCTGAACGAACGGGCGGGTTACTACGGCGAGCGTCTGGTGCTGGCCGCGCAACACCTGGGGCTGAACACCTGCTGGGTGGCCCTCACCTACGCCCGCAAGCGCGCCCGTGACCGCATCAACTTCGGTCCAGGCGAGCAGTTGGTGTGCGTCATCGCCGTGGGCTATGGAGTCACCCCCGGCCATGGTCACAAAGTGAAGACCTTCGAACAGGTGACACGCGTGAGCGGTCCTGTGCCCGAATGGTTCCGCGCCGGTGTCGACGCCGCCCTGCTTGCACCAACTGCCATCAACCAGCAGAAGTTTCGTTTCGAACTCGTGGGCCAAAACCAAGTGCGCGCTACGGCGAGGTTGGGACCTTACAGCAAAATCGACCTCGGCATCGTCAAGTGCCACTTCGAACTTGCTGCCAGAGCCGACAATTTCACCTGGCTCTGACGCGCCCCCACGCTGCGAACATCGTTTTTGGGCAATCCATGAGCCGATTTTAGCGTTTTCTGCCACAACTTTCTGCGCTTCCCTCTTGACATTCTCGTTCTTTTTATCTAATTTTGCAAATCCAACGCATAAAAGACACGGTCATGGCAGACGAAAACAAAAACACCCGGCAGTCGCGCCTG
>CAMVDK010000223.1 GCA_947166165.1 uncultured Porphyromonadaceae bacterium | reverse complement strand
GCTTGAGGCAGATGTCCCATGCCGTCTTGTCGCCGATGGGCTTGGTGACGATGGCGTTGAGGAGTCCGCGTCCGCGCACTTGCTCGATGAAGGGCGAGTCGATTTTCTGGATTTCCTCGCGGAAGATTTTACCCATCCGCTCGGCGTTCTGCGTGAGCCGCTCTTCCTTGACCACCTTGAGCGCCTCGATGGCCACCTTGGCGGCCAGGGGGAATCCGCCGAACGTGGAGCCGTGCTCTCCGGGCTTGATGTTGAGCATGATGTCGTCGTCGGCCAGACAGGCACTCACGGGGAGCACGCCGCCGCCGAGGGCCTTGCCCAGGATCACGATGTCGGGCCGGATGCCGTCGTGCTGGCTGCAGAGCATCTTGCCGGTGCGGGCGATGCCGGTCTGCACCTCGTCGGCGATGAAGAGCACGTTGTGCTCGTGGCACAGGTCGAAGCACTTTTTCAGGTAGCCGTCGTCGGGCACAAACACGCCGGCTTCGCCCTGGATGGGCTCGGCGATGAAGGCGCACACCTCGTCGCCGTACTCGTCGAGCGCTTTGCGCAGGGCATCGGGGTCGTTGTAGGGGATGCGGATGAATCCGGGCGTGAGCGGTCCGTAGTCGGCATAGGAGCTGGGGTCGTCGCTCATGGTGATCACGGTGACGGTGCGTCCGTGGAAGTTGCCGCTGCAGCAGATGATTTTGATTTTGTCGTTGGGAATGCCTTTCTTCACGGCTCCCCAGCGGCGGGCGAGCTTCAGGGCGGTCTCCACGCCCTCGGCACCGGTGTTCATGGGCAGCACGCGGTCGTAGCCGAAGTAGGAGTGCATGAATTTCTCGTATTCACACAGGGCATCGTTGTAGAACGCGCGCGACGTGAGGCAGAGCACGTCGGCCTGGTCCTTGAGGGCCTTGACGATGCGCGGGTGGCAGTGGCCCTGGTTCACGGCCGAGTAGCTCGACAGGAAGTCGAAGTATTTCTTGCCGTCAACGTCCCACACATAGATGCCCTTGCCCTTGTGGAGCACCACGGGCAGCGGGTGGTAGTTGTGGGCGCCGTAGCGCTCTTCCATGTCCATGTAGTGCTTGGCCTGCGACTTGGCGGCCACTTTTTTCGCAGCAGTTTTTGTCTCGTTCTTTTTTGTTGCCATAGAGGGTTAATGTTAAGGTGTAATCAGAGTGTCGTGCAAAGGTACATATTTCTACTGGATTCGGCAACAAGTTCACATTTTTTAAGGCAGGTCGTGTGAATTGGCTTGCGTGCCGCCGGCTCCGTCAACTACTTTTTTCGGCAAATTGCTGAACCCGCCTTCATTCAGACTACCGTTTTCATGCTCTTGCTGCCGCGCGTCGGAGGCCAGCATGATGAGCTCGTCGCGCAGGCATTCGGGCAGGGCGACGCCCCGCCGTTGCAGGCTGTGGTGCCAGGGGAGCGCCTCGGCCGCGCGCAGCGTGTAGAGCACCTCGCGGAACTGGTCGACCTCGGCGGGCGTGTAGCTGTCGGAGGCGCGGCCGCGGTAGTCGTCGAGCTCCTGGTCGTCGTAGTAGGTGGCCTCGTCGCGGCAGGCTTCGGCAAGCAGCTGCTCGCTGGGGCACACGCTGTGGAGCGCGCAGCCCTGGTCGGCGCACCCCGCAGCGGGCGCGGCCTCGGCAGGAGGCTGCGAGGCGTTGGCGCTTTGGCCTTCGCCGGACTGGCGACGGCCGTCCACCAGCCACAGCACCAGTCCCACCACGGCCAGCACACCCAGCAGAATCAATGCAGGTTCCATGATGACGATTAGAGTTTGACCCCGGCCTTCTTGATGGCCTTGAGCACGAGCGGCTCCATGACCAGGTAACCATTCAGCACGGGGTGCACGCCGTCGGTGGTGAGCGAGGAATTCATGGCGCTGTCGGCGCCGGCCACCATGGCGCTGTAGTAGTCCACCAGCTGCAGCTTGTTGCGCTTGGCATAGGCGGCGATGGCCGCGTTGAGACGCTTGATTTTTCCAGCCACGTCGGCCACATCGCGGTTCCAAGGGAAGCTGGCCACGGGAGGCACGGTGCAGAGCACCACTTTGATGCCGTTGGCCTTGGCCACCTCGCACATCGAGGCGATGTTGCCCAACGTGTGCTCCTGGCTGTAGGGGCCGCTGTTTTCGGCCACATCGTTGGTGCCGGCCAGAATGACCACCGCCTTAGGGTGCAGGCCCACCACGTCCTGACGGAATCGCACGAGCATCTGCCCGGAGGTCTGCCCCGAGATGCCGCGGCCCACAAAGCCGTTGGCAGTGAAAAACTCCGGATGGATCTCGACCCAGCCTTCGGTGATGCTGTTGCCCATGAATACCACTTTCACCTTACCGCCAGCCAGGGCGAGGAGTTCGGTGTTGGCCTGGGCGAAGCGCGAGAGTTGTGCCCAGTCGTGGCGGGCGGCCTGTGCGAGCGCCATCGCGGCCACCAAGGCCGCAAAGGCAGCGAAAAGTAAGTAGCGTTTCATTATTCGAGTTGCTTTAGTTTCGGACTGCAAAGTTACGAAAAAAGGCGAAATCAAACGGTGGCTCGGCAAAAAAGCACGCAAGCTTTGCTTTTTCGCTCGGTTTGCACCAATGTTGAGGGCTTCGCCCTCGAAATTAGGCTTCACCTCGGCAATGGCAAGTAAACAGTCAATCAAAATAAATTTTGCTTGCCGTTTTCTTGCCATTGCGCTCGGTTTGCACCAATGTTGAGGGCTTCGCCCTCGAAATTAGGCTTCACCTCGGCAATGGCAAGTAAACAGTCAATCAAAATAAATTTTGCTTGCCGTTTTCTTGCCATTGCGCTCGGTTTGCACTAATTTTGCAAGCTGAAAAAGAAAGAACGACACTTCGAGCACCATGACCGAGCCTGCATTATACCTGATTCCCGTGCCGCTGAGCGATGGCGATGTGACGCAAGTGCTGCCAGCCTACAACCTGGCAGTGGTGCGCCACATCAAGCACTTTGTGGTCGAGAACGTGCGCTCGGCGCGGCGGTTCCTGAAGAAGTGCGACCGCGACATCGACATCGACTCGCTGACCTTCGGCGAGCTCAACGGCCACACCCCGGCCAGCGAGGTGGAGCGTCTGCTCGCCCCGCTCGAGCGAGGCGAGGCTGTGGGCGTGATCAGCGAGGCCGGCTGCCCGGCCATCGCCGACCCGGGAGCCGACCTGGTGGCCATAGCACAGCGCAAGGGACTGGCGGTCAGGCCGCTGGTGGGGCCGTCGAGCATCTTGATGGGCCTCATGGCATCGGGTTTCAACGGCCAGAGCTTCGCCTTTGTGGGCTACCTGCCCATCGATGCCAAAGCGCGGGCGCGCAAACTCAAGGACATGGAGCAACGCATTGTGCGCGACGACCAGACACAAATCTTCATCGAGACACCCTACCGCAACCAGAACCTGCTGGCCGACCTGCTGCGCACGCTGCCGCCGGCCATGCGCCTGTGTGTGGCGGTCGACATCACAGGAGCGCACGAGCGCATCGCCACCCACACCATCGCTCAATGGAAGAAACTCGCCCCTCAGTTAGAGAAAGTGCCGACCATCTTTCTTCTATACAAATAGAGAAAGACCCAAAACATGAATCGAGAACGAGACTATAGCAAACACCGACATCGCGCGAGCGAATACATGAGCATCGACTTCGACGACGCCGACACCGAAGGCGTCGTGCCAACCGCCAAGCCAGCCACCAGCGAAGGCCAGAAGCCCACCGACTACGGCTTCATCAGCTTTGGCAGCGGCAGCAGCGGCAACTGCGCCTATCTGGGCACCTTCGACCGCGGACTGCTCGTCGACGCCGGCGTCGACGTCGACCAGGTGTTCGGTGAGCTGCGGCGCAACGGTGTGGCACCCACCGCCGTGAAGGGCATCGTGCTCACGCACGACCACCAGGACCACGTGCGCTACGTGTACTCCTGCGTGCGCAAATACAAGCACTTGCGCGTCTACTGCACGCCCAAGCTGATGAACGGACTGCTGCGCCGGCACAACATCTCGCGCCGCATCCGCGAGTTCCACGAACCCATCTACAAGGAAATCCCCTTCAAACTGGCGGGTATGGTGCTCACCGCCTTCGACACCTCGCACGACGGCACCGACAACATGGGCTTCAGCATCGCCATGGGCGACCGCACCTTTGTCGTGGCCACCGACATGGGCGTGATCACCGAGCGCGCCGGCCACTACATGGCACTGGCCAACCACCTCATGATTGAGAGCAACTACGACCGCCAGATGCTCGACAACGGCCGATACCCGGAGTATCTCAAGGCCCGCGTTCGAGGCGAGAAAGGGCACCTCGACAACAAAGACGCCGCAGCCTTTGTCACCGAGCACTACCACCAGGGCCTGCACCACGTGTTCCTGTGCCACCTGAGCAACGACAACAACCGGCCCGAGATTGCGCGCGACACCATGTCGATGGAGCTCATGGCCCGCGGCGTGACCGTGGGCGACGGCAGCAATGCCCCCGACCAGCGCGGCCGCGACGTGCAGGTCTACGCCCTGCCGCGTTACCAGTGCTCACATTGGTTCGTGCTGTAGGCCGGCGGCCCCGCGAGGCTCAACGCTCGTAGTCGTCAATCTCGAGCTCGCCATTGAGCAGCAGGTTCTCATTGCCCCAGTCGGCATTGCTCCACTCGTCATCGTCGGTGGTCAGGTAGCGGTTGCCCACGCACGACGACATCGACACCCACGCGGCGGCAACAACCAGCAGCAAAAGGTAGGTCTTGATGCGTTTCATTGACTTGAATTCCGTTTTTGACAGGGCAAAATTACTGCAAACCGAGCGCAATGCAAAACAAAAGACGAAGTTTTTTGCATGGGCTCAATTAGATTTGTCCGTTTTCCGTCGCGCAGTGTTCAGACAACTAAAGACAACTAAAGACAATGAAGAACAACCAACATAAATAATCAAAGATTATCCATAAATTTTCCAATACAATAGTTCGGTAAATTTTTAAAATCACACATTAATATGTCTCGGTTTTATAAC
>CAMVDK010000222.1 GCA_947166165.1 uncultured Porphyromonadaceae bacterium | reverse complement strand
TTTTGTGTCGGGCAAGAACTCCAAAGGTAAAGTAGGCTACTGGAAAAACGGAAAGTGGAACACGCTGCACATCGATTTCATCGAAGATGTGGAGCACGAAACGCAGGGCATAGGCAAGTGGGACTACTACATCTACCTCTTCGACTATCCCAACATCCTGAAAAACAGTGGCATCTTCCCGCTCGACTCGTGCGAGAACTTCAGTCCGTCGGGCAAGTGCCTTGCCGTGAGCAATGGCAAGTGCTATATCGCGGGAATGGAATACCATGGCGAAGAACCCAACGATGCCGTGCTCTACTATGAGCACAAGGGCCGCTATGCCAAGGCCATCCTTCCCAAACCCAGTGCCGACGTGAGCGGACTCGCCACGTGCATCTATGCCTACGACACCGACCACACCATCGTGGGCGGCCACGTGGGCACCGAGCCTTGCATCTGGGTTGACCGGGAATTGCAGGTGCTCCCGCGAATGTATAACCCTCCTATGCCAGAGTACGACCTTCCGCTGGGCCACGTGAGTTCTGTGACACAGCTTAACGGACACATCTATGCTTGTGGTTATGAATCCGATGAAGATGGCAACGATAAGGCGGTATTGTGGATCGACGGAGCCCCACAACCCATAGTCTCAGGCCGGCAAGAAAAAGTCATTTTTTCCCTTGCCGAGGAGATGATTGCCTATGGCGATGACTTGTATATGCTCACGGTTGAATGTTACGAAAAGCAATTACCTAATGGCGAGACAGATACGGCCATCGACTTCTTCGTCTGGATGAACGACAGGATTATAGTGAAGTACAATAATATCGACATTGTGAATTTCACAGTGGTGTGATTCTTTTTTTGCGAATAGACAAAAACGAAAGTGGAAATGAGGTTTTTTAGAATCATAATTGTTCTGGTCCTTGCAAGTGCGGCTAGCCATTCGCACGCTCAAATCACGACAAGGATGTTAGGCAAGGAAATAAAAGAGTTCAATGCCGATAGCCTCATTAAAGACATTGATAGGCGTCCGTTCTTTGGCATCTATAAAGACAATTATTTTGCCCTGGGCACAACGCTGAACCACAAGCCCAGCGAGTTTAACAGCGACGTGAAGTTCCAAATCAGTTTCCGCCAGCGACTCACCAAGTCGATACTCCCATTCCACAGCTACCTTTTCCTGAGCTACTCGCAGAAGGCCATGTGGAACATCTTCGAGGAGTCGCTGCCCTTCCACGACCTGAACTTCAACCCGGGAATCGGTATTCAGACACCCATTTTCAGTAAAACGCGCTTGATAGGAAGCACCCTCATCATGCTCGAGCACGAGTCCAACGGGCGCGATGGAGAGGCCTCGCGCAGCTGGAACAAAATCTCGTTTGCCGGTTCGGCTTTTGTCAGTCGCAACCTGATGGTTCACGCCAAGGCCTGGATTCCCATCATCGACGGCCAGCAGAACAAGGACATCCTCAAGTACAGCGGCATCTTCCAGGGCGGCGCGCAGTTCATCTCCGAGAACAAACGCTGGGTGGCCGATGTCACCTTTGTCAAACGCCAGGGGTGGAACATGAACTTCAACACAATCATCAACGTGGGTTTCCGCATCCGCAAGCAGGACAACCAGTTCATCATGCTCCACTTCTACGACGGCTACGGCGAGAACCTGCTCGACTACAACAAGTACCACTGCCGCCTGCGTCTGGGCCTGCTCATCCGTCCCACCTTCTTCAGCGACTTCTGACCGGCGGCTCCGCGCCGTCGCCATGGCGTGGGGACACAACCGGCTCGTCGTGCTGCCGGCACTCATATGGAGCGCTCAAGCAGTGCGCTTGCCGGCCGTCGTCTTGCCGATATGGTGGCATACCCACAAGAGGGCTATGAACACGCCTATCGTGAGCAGCTCAAAGAGAATCACGTCCATGGCGGTTCCCAGCATCCCGGCTTCATACAAGTGAATGCAATAGTCCACCCACAGCATGATAGTCGCCAGCAGGATGGCAGCCGTAAAGGAGGCGATGAGTCGCCATAGTGTGCCCCAACTATCGTAGCCGAAGAGTTGCTTGTAGGTGAAATAGATCAGCACCAGGCTCAGCACAAACACGAATCCTCCCATCGAAGTGACATCATATACCATGTTCAACACCAGAAATGCGCTCGAGCTGAACACTTGGATGAAAAAGCCCTGAGGCAGCGTGTGGTGAGGGTTGCGTGGCGCAAATCGGAAGATGAAATAGATGGGGATAATCAAGTACGACAGCATGATGACCGACATCAGGTCGGGGTAGGCATTCATCCATTCGAAGGCATTGTCGAGATACAGCATTTTATCGCCCTCGAAGTCGAAATCGTAATCAAACACGCCGACGATGTCGTTGGCACCGGTCAACAAATCGACAAACACTCCCAGCAGCGACATGATGACCAGCATCTTGACAGGTGGAAAACTCACCTGGCGTTTACCGCTGATGTAGTCGCTGATGAAGTAGCCCGGGCGCAGAAACAGCTGCACGACCGAGAAGAGCAGCGAACGGTTGTGCAAGCCCCACACTTCCACCACGCTCTGCACCACACTCTGCCACGTGATGATGCCCACGTTCTCCTTCTGCGAGCAGATGGGGCAGTAGTTGCCCGTGAATTTGTTGCCGCAGTTGTTGCACACGTGCAGGACTTGGCTCTCGGCCTTATATTCGAATGGGTCGATTTGCCACTGCTTGAAACGTGCGTATGCTTTCTTGAAATCCATAATCAAAAATATCCTCTCGCCGAGTCCGCGCCGTGTTGCCGGCGGCTACGGCATCGATCTCTGTGTCAGAGTGCTTTAGAAAATGCATCATACCCACCTTGCGGCCTTTGCCGATGCCACAGTCCCCGAGCCTTGCCTACAAGCCGATGTGGTCTACCTTAGAAATGATGCAACAATATACCAATATTATTACAAAAGTAGTAATTTATGGCGACGCAAGGAACAAATTGAATGTTAAATAATGTTCAGTGCCAAAAAGAGAGGCCACAGGGTGGGGGCGCTGATTGCCGTAGGGTGGGGGCATCACCTTGGCGTGGCCGGATTACCGCGGCAAAAAAACGGCCGCGATGTAGGGCCTCGCCTTGGCGTGGCCGGATTACCACGTCAAAAAACGGTCGCAGGGGCATGACCCGAAAGTGGCTCCAGCTGGCTGCATTACCAGAAATTGCAAAAATATTTGATATTTGGAAACCATGTTTCTGAAAAAAATATTACTTTTGCAGTTTCAAACTAAACACAGTAGACTTATGATCAAATTCTGCGTGCGATTAGTGCAGCGGTGGCTGCCCGAACCATTCATATTCGCCATACTGCTCACCTTTGTGGCGGCTTTTGCCGCAATGCTGCTGTGCGACCAAACTCCGCTCGAGGTGGTTGAGCACTGGGGCGGCGGCGTGTGGAATTTGCTGGCGTTTGCCATGCAGATGGCCCTGGTGCTCGTGTGCGGGTCGACCCTGGCTGCCGCGCCGGTAGTCAAGCGTGGCATCGGAGCCATGGCGCGCCTGCCCAAGAGCGCCCCTGCCGCCATAGCGCTTGTGACGGTCGTGTCGGCGCTGGCCTGCTGGCTCAACTGGGGCTTTGGCCTTATCGTGGGAGTAGTGTTCGCCAAGGCCATAGCCCGCCAGCGCAACGATGTGGACTATCGGCTCCTGATCGCCTCGGCCTACACTGGCTTCGTGGTGTGGCATGCAGGCATCTCGGGGTCCATTCCCCTGACAATGGCCACCCCCGGCGAGGCCCTCGCAACGGCCACCGATGGAGCGCTCACCGACCCCGTCCCATTGGCGCAGACCATCCTCAACGTGCACAATCTGGTCACCGTGCTGCTTGTCATCATCGGCATCACTGTGGCCAACGCCTTGATGCATCCCAAGCAAGGCATCCTCACCATCGATCCCGCGCTGCTCAAGGACAACGACGAAGCCGCCCCCGCCGCTCCCTCCCCGGCCAAGACACCCGCCCAGCGGCTCGAGCACAGCAGGCTGCTCTCATGGCTCGTGGCCCTCATGCTCGCCACCTATCTCGTGATCCATCTCGCCGTGCGCGGCGCCGGATTGGACCTCGGCGGCGTGATCATGATCTTCCTCGCGCTGGGACTCGTGCTGCATTCCACACCGGTCGACTACGTGCGCGCCTTCGGAAAAGCCACCACCGGCGCGGCCGGCATCATCTTGCAGTTCCCCTTCTATGCCGGCATCATGGGCATCTTCACGGGCGTCGGCGTCAGCGGCATCAGCCTGGGAGGAGTCACAGCCGACGCGTGCATCCGCATCAGCAATCCCGTCACCTATCCGTTGCTCACCTTCCTCTGCGCCGCAGTGCTCAACCTCTTCGTGCCCAGTGGTGGTGGGCATTGGGCCGTGCAGGCCCCGGTGATGTTCACCGCCGGAGCCAACCTCGGTGTGGACCCGGGTCTGACGGGCATGGCCATAGCCTGGGGCGACGCGTGGACCAATCTCATACAGCCCTTCTGGGCCCTCCCCGCCCTGGCCATCGCCCGCCTCGATGCGAAGGACATCATGGGCTACTGCCTCATCGACCTCCTCGTCACCGGAGTCATCATCTGTGCCGGCCTCCTGGTCTGGGCCATGTGATAGGTGCGCGCTGCCCGCAGCACCGCCCGCAGCACCGCCCGAATGAGCATGACGACAGCCATCGCATTCAGCTCAGAACCGCCCACACAAAAACGTGGCAGTGCCCATTGACTTCCAGGTTGCCGAATAGTTGCCAAAAACAAAGAGAGGCAGTTGATTGAATTGGTTTTCAATCAGCTGCCTCTCCGGCTTTGTGAACCCGTGGGGAGTCGAACCCCAATCGAAGGAACCGGAATCCTTTATTCTATCCATTGAACTACGGGTCCAGTGGGCTGCGGCGATGGGCGCCGGGATGCCTTTGCGGGTGCAAAGGTACGCATTTTTTTGCTTCTGTGCAAATTTAGGTGGGTTCTATAAATTGCAAAAAAGCAATGAATGATTTTGGCCGCCTTGGGTT
>CAMVDK010000221.1 GCA_947166165.1 uncultured Porphyromonadaceae bacterium | reverse complement strand
ATGACGGCCTTGCCGAGCATCACGTTGATGAGCAGGTTCATGTCGTCGATGTCGACGGTGCCGTCGGCAGTCACATCGCTGGCCGCCCGCGTGGCGGGGTCGGAGGTCTTGCCCAGAATCACGTTGACCACGGCGTTCACGTCGTCGATGTCGACGAAGCCGTCGGCCGTCACGTCGCCCGGCACGCTGGCAGCCCATGCGGCGGCTGTGATCCACAAGGCAGCTAAAATGATTATTGTCCTTTTCATTGTCAGTCAAAAAAAGAGTCGAGATGAAGATAGTGTGTGGCTCCGGCCGTGTGGCTCGGGCGCTGGTGCTCAGTCGAAAGCGCCTTCCATGATGGCCTCGCCGGTGCCTCCACCGCCACCGCCATTGCCGCCTCCACCGCCGCTGCGACGGCCACCGCCGCCGCCACCCACGTGGCCCAGTTCGTCGTTGCAGGCGTTGAAGTCCTTGGGGAACTGGAATTTGGTCGACTGCGAGTAGGGCAGGGAGGAGTCTTTGTAGAGTTTCTGCATATACAGAGCCAGGATGGGCAGAGCGGCCTCGGCGCCTTGTCCCATGGCGGTGCTCACGAAGTGGATGAAGCGCTCCTCGCCGCCGACCCACACACCGGTGACCAGTTCGGGCGTGAAGCCCATGAACCATCCGTCGCTGTTGAAGTTGGTGGTGCCGGTCTTGCCGCCCATCTCGGCGGTGATGTTGTATTGCGAGCGCAGCCGTCGGCCCGTGCCGGCGTTCACCACGTTCAAGAGCATGTCGAGCATCTTGTAATAGGTGTCTTCGCTCATGATTTCGGTCTGCTGTCCGGTGAACTCGGCCAGGATGTTGCCCATGTTGTCGCAGATGCGGGTCACGTAGACTGGCTCGACGCGCATGCCGCCGTTGGCGAATGCCGAGTAGGCGGCCACCATCTCGCGCAGCGTGATTTCGCTCACTCCCAGGCTCAGTGCCGGCACGGGTTCCAGATGGCTCGTGATGCCGAAGCTGTGCATCCAGTTGGCCAGTTCGCTGGGGGGATACACCTCGTAGCCCTGCTGCTCGATCCAGTTGGGCGAGGTGCCCTTCATGAATCCGGCCGAGATGGTGTTGACCGAAGCGGTGAGGGCCGACTTGAGCGACATGCTGCCGCCCCCGCCTCGCGGATTCCACACTTCGCCATACCAGCGGATGTTGGGCGCGCCGCCCGGGCGCACGGTGCACGGCGTGAGCCCGAAGTCGTTCACCGCCTTGGAGTAGACAAACGGCTTGACCGTGGAGCCAATCTGCCGGCGGCCGGTCGACACCATGTCGTATTTAAAGAATCGGAAGTCGGGGCCGCCCACATAGGCCTTCACATAGCCGGTGACGGGGTCCATCGACATCATGGAGCAGCGCAGGAACGACTTGGTGTAGAGCAGCGAGTCGTAGGGCGACATGGTGGCCTCGTAGTCGCCGTCGTAGCTGAACAGGCGCATGGTGATGGGCGTGCGGAAGTTGCTCATGATTTCGGCCTCGCTCTTGCCTTGCTTTTTGAGCACGCGGTAGCGCTCGGTGTGCTTGATGGCCCTGTCGATGAGCGCCTGCTTGCCGGCGGCCGAGAGTTCGGCGCGGTTGTTGGTGTAGGGGTTCTTGGTGCCGCCGCGCTCGCGCAGGAAGTAGGGCTGCAGCGTCTTGCTCATGTGCTCGCGCACGGCCTGCTCGGCATAGGTCTGCATGTGCTCGTCGATGGTGGTGTAAATTTTCAGGCCGTCGCTGTAGATGTCGTAGTGCGAGCCGTCGGGCTTGGTGTTCTTGTTGCACCAGCCGAACAGGGGGTTGCGCACCCAGGCGGCCGAGTCGTCGACGTAGGCCTGCCGGTTCCACTTGGGGTAGTCTTTCTCTTCGGGTTTCTTGGCCATCATCACTCGGCGCAGCTCCTCGCGGAAGTAGGGTGCCAGGCCGTCGTTGTGGTCCACGCGGTGGTAGTTGAGCACGAGCGGCAGCTGCTTGGTGGCCTCGGCCTCGGCCTGGCTCAGGAAGCCGGCTTTCATCATCTGGTCGAGCACCACGTTGCGGCGCTCGCGGGTGCGCTCGCTGTGGCGCAGCGGGTTGTAGTACGACGGGTTCTTGCACATGCCCACCAGCGTGGCCGACTCCTGCAGGTTGAGCTGCGACGGGTCCTTGCCGAAGTAGACGAAGGCCGCCGTCTTGATGCCCACGGCGTTGTTCAGGAAGTCGAACTGGTTGAAATACATCTTGATGATTTCGTCCTTGGTGTAGTATCGCTCCAGCTTGACGGCGATGACCCACTCGATGGGCTTCTGCAGCGCGCGCTCGAAGATGTTGCTCGACTCGGGCGAGTAGAGCTGCTTGGCGAGCTGCTGTGTGATGGTGCTGCCTCCGCCGGCGCTCTTCTGGCCCATGATGACGCGCTTGATCACGGCGCGGCCCAGTGCCTTGACGTCGATGCCGGAGTGCTCGTTGAAGCGGGCGTCCTCGGTGGCCACCAGGGCGTCGCTCAGGTGCTTCGACAGCTGGTCGAAGTCCACATACACGCGGTTGCCCTTGCTGCGGTAGTAGCGGCCCATCTCCTCGCCGCCGGCGGCGTAGATGGTCGAGGCGAACTTGTCGGTGGGGTTCTTGAGCTGCTCGATGGCCGGCATATAGCCTATCACGCCATTGTAGATGAGCACGAACAGCAGGAAAATCAAGCCCACCACGGCGGCAAAGGTCCACCACATGCGCTTGACGATGCGCGAGTTGCGTGCCAGACGGGCGGCACGACGATGATTATGCTTGTTGCTCATGAGTGAGGGGTTCGGTTATCGGGTTGGATGGGTTCTCGGTTGGTTGATTGTCGTTCAGTTGGCTGTCGTTTACACCGACACTCGCGGCACCGGCACGCTCTGTGCAGGCCTCGCGGCAGTGAAAACACAGGAAGAAAGTGCAAAATTACGACTTTCGGCGCAATAATCCATCATGATTCAGCTTTTTTTTCGCCCGCGCGAAATTTTTTGCTTTTCGATGCAGGCGGTTTGGCGTTTTTCACTACCTTTGCCCAACCAATGATAAGTAACGTGCAATGAACACAAGAAATCTGATTTCGATTACCGACTTGAGCAAGAGCGAGATTCTGGACCTGATCACCACCGCACAGGAGTTTGAGCGCAACCCTAACCAGCGGTTGCTGGAAGGCAAAGTGGTGGCGTCGCTGTTCTTCGAGCCGTCGACGCGCACCCGCCTGAGTTTCGAAACCGCCGTCAACCGCCTGGGCGGACGAGTGATTGGCTTCAGCGACGCCAGCACGAGCAGCCAGTCGAAAGGCGAGTCGCTCAAGGACACCATCATGATGGTGAGCAACTATGCCGACCTGATTGTGATGCGGCATCCATTGATGGGTGCCGCTCGTTATGCCAGCGAAATCTCGAAGGTGCCCATCATCAACGCCGGCGACGGCGCCAACCAGCACCCCACGCAGACCATGCTCGACCTCTACCCCATCCAGCAGACCCAGGGCCGCCTCGACAACCTCACCATCACCATGGTGGGCGACCTGAAGTATGGCCGCACGGTGCACTCGCTGCTCGAGGCCATGCACCACTTCAAGCCGAGGTTCAACTTCGTGGCCTGCGATGTGCTCCAGATGCCCGAGCAGTACAAGCAGTTCTGCCGCGAGCAGTGCATCCCCTACACCGAGACGGCCGACTTCAGCGCCGACATCATCAACCAGAGCGACATCATCTACATGACCCGCGTGCAGCGCGAGCGCTTCAGCGACTTGATGGAATATGAGCGCGTCAAGAACCTGTACACGCTCACGGCCAGCATGCTCAAGGACGGCAAGCCCACCATGCGCGTGCTGCACCCACTGCCACGCGTCACCGAAATCGCCCAGGACGTCGACGACACCCCGTGGGCCTACTACTTCGAGCAGGCGCGCAACGGACTCTATGCCCGGCAGGCCATCATCTGCCGCGCGCTGGGCATTCCCGTGAAGTGAACACCGCCCCCCACTTCCGGGCACCATCATCCTCTCATTAATCACACCAAAACAATCATTGCATCATGAAGAAGAAAGAACTTGCCGTGGCCGCTTTGAAGAACGGCATCGTGATCGACCATATCCCCTGCGCCTCGCTCTTCAAGGTGGTTGACCTGCTGGGCCTGGAGCACCTCGACAAGAGCGTGACCATCGGCTTCAACCTCGACAGCGAGCGCCTGGGCAAGAAAGGCATCATCAAGATTGCCGACGTCGAGCTGCCCAAAGAGGTGCTCAACCGCATAGCGGTGATCGCTCCGCGCGCCGTGATCAACATCATCAGCGACTATGAGGTGGTCGACAAGCACGAGGTGACGCTCCCCGACGAGCTGCACGACATCGTGCGCTGCAACAACCCCAAGTGCATCAGCAACAACGAGCCCATGTCGACCCGCTTCCACGTCGTGCACCGCGACCCGCTTGTGCTCCGGTGCCACTACTGCGAGCGCAAGGTGGACCACAACGAAATCACCCTCAAGTGACCCGCGGGCAAGCCACATCGGCCCCTTTGCAAAACATTTGTTGCGCAAAGGGGCTTTTTTTGTCCGAAAATTTGCAGATTACCGCAAAACAAGGTAACTTTGCAGACTCAAACGAAAGAAACCGAACAATTAACCGAATTAAAGAACACACCCATGAACGACCAAGACGTGATTGCCCGAATCAAATATCTGATGAAAGAACTCAACTACAAGCAAGCCGACTTCGCGCGCCTGGTGGACATCGACACGAGCAACTTGTCGAAGTACCTGAACGGCCGCCTGCCGCTGAGCGAGTCGCTGCTGAACCGCATCGTGGTGAACCTGGGCGTGAACAAGCAGTGGCTGGCCGAGGGCACCGACCTCCCCTTTGCCAAAGGCACCAGCCCGGTGGCGCTCCATGTGCCAGGCACACTCGTGAAGGCCGACAACGCCGCGCTCCGCGGCAAGGGCACGCCGGTCTACGACATCGACGTCACCGCCGGCGCCATGCCGCGAGCCATGATGTTTGCCGACGACCAAA
>CAMVDK010000220.1 GCA_947166165.1 uncultured Porphyromonadaceae bacterium | reverse complement strand
AGCAACATTGCACGCCTCAACCGTGAGTTCATCTGCGCCAAGTGCAGCGACTGATCGCCGCCTCCCTTAGCGCGTAGCCAATACAACAATCAAGCCCGGTGGCCGTTGCAGGCCATCGGGCTTGATTGTTGCTGGCGGAACGCATGCCCCACAGAGGGCGGCTCACTTCTTGGCTTGGTACTTCTGCTTGATGCCGGGCAGCTTCTTCTGGATGTCGGCGATGCGCGTCTCGTGGCTGGGGTGGGAGCTCAGGAACTCCGGCACCGAGCTCTGGCCGGCGGCGTTCATCTTCTGCCAGAAGGTGATGGCCACGTCGGGGTTGTAGCCGGCAATGGTCATCAGCACCAGCCCCATCTCGTCGGCCTCGCTCTCGTGCTTGCGCGAGAAGGGCTGCATCACGCCATACTGTGCGCCCAGGCCGTAGATTTGCTGAGCCATGGCCTGCGTTTGGTAGCTCTGTCCGGAGACCACGGCCCCCAGCACGTTGGCCCCCATCTGGGCGGCCACCTGCTGGCTCATGCGCTCGTTGGCGTGCTTGGCCACCGCGTGTGCCACCTCGTGGCCCAGCACCACGGCCAGCTCGTCGTCGCTGCCGATGATTTTCATGATGCCTTCATACACCACGATTTTGCCGCCGGGCATGCACCAGGCGTTCAGCTCGTCGCTCTTCACCAGGTTGAACTCCCAGGCAAAGTTCTGGATTTCGCTCTCCAGGCCCACCGCCTTGAGGTAGGCCTCGGTGGCGGCGGCGATGCGCTTGCCCACGCGGGTCACCTGCTCGCTCTGGGTCTTCTGGGTCGACACTTGGGCCGTCTTCATAAACGAGGCGTAGCTCGTCAGACTCGATTGCAGCACTTCGCTGTCGCTCACAAGGTTGAGCTGCTTGCGCCCGGTGATGGGCACCGAGCCGCAGCTGGTGAGCAGCAGGGCTGCCACAGCTAGCATGGATAGAATTTTTTTCATAATCTACATATTTTTTTGGTTGTTGGTATTCCATAGTCAGGTGGGCTCATCTTCAGTGCGTCACCACGTGCTCGGTGGGGGGCAGGGTGGCGTTGCGCTTGTCGACGGCGTTGATCACCGCCGTGGCCAGGCGGGTGAACGCCGCCCCCGACCCGCTGTTCTGCATCGTGACCGGTGTGCCGTCGTCGCCACCCTTGCAAATGCTGGCCACCAGCGGGATTTGCGCCAGCAGCTCCACGCCCAGCGCTTCGGCAAGGTGCTTGCCGCCGTCCTGGCCGAAGATGTAGTATTTCTCGGTGGGGTGGGCCGCCGGGGTGAACCACGACATGTTCTCCACGATGCCGAGCACCGGCACGCGCACATGCTCGCCGAGGAACATCGACACCCCCTTGCGGGCGTCGGCCAGGGCCACCTCCTGCGGAGTGGTGACCACGATGGCGCCGGTGATGCCCAGCGTCTGCACGAGCGTCAGGTGGATGTCGCTCGTGCCCGGGGGCATGTCGATCACGAAGTAGTCCAGCTCGCCCCAGTCGCCCTCGTTGATGAGCTGCTTGAGCGCATTGCTGGCCATGGCGCCGCGCCAGAGCACGGCCTGGTTCTTGTCGACGAAGAAGCCTATCGACAGGATTTTCACCCCATATTTTTCGGCTGGGATGATGAGTTTGCGGCCTTCCACCTCGTGCATGAAGATTTGGTCGTCCTCGATGCCGAACATCTTGGGCACGCTGGGTCCGAAGATGTCGGCGTCGAGCAGCCCCACGCGGTAGCCCTGCATGGCAAGGGCCACGGCCAGGTTGGCCGCCACGGTGCTCTTGCCCACGCCGCCCTTTCCGCTCGACACGCCGATGATGTTTTTCACTCCCGGCAGCGGCCGCTCCTCTTGCTCGGGCTGCAGTTCTTGGCGCGTCTTGACGGCGATGTTGCCGCGTATCTCGACCTCCGGGCCGATGTGAGTGGCGATGGCCACCTCGGCGGCGCGCACCACCGACTTGATGAACGGGTCGGTGGGCTTGTCGAAGATGAGCGAGAACGACACTTGCTGGCCGGCGATGCGGATGTCGTCGGCCACCATGCCCATGGTCACAAGGTCTTTGCCCGTGCCCGGATAGCGCACCGTGCGCAGGGCATCGAGGATGAGCGAGGGATACAAATCCATAGTTGAGTCTTTTTTACCTGTTTTGTTGTGTTATTTTTTGTTCATGCGCTCGCCACGGTTATAGCTGCGGTAGGTGTCGGGCTCGATGTCGATGTCGGGCTCGATGAGCGGCACGCCGTGAGGCAGGTGGAACTTGATGTACTTGATGGTGAGCCCGCGGCTGAGCCACTGCCGCTCGTAGTAGGTCTTGATTTCCAGGATGTCGTCGGCCTGCCCGCTGGCATAGAGGTCGTCGGTGTCGACGTCGACGGGCAGCTGGTTCACCTTGACCAGCTCGTGCGTGTAGGTGTACAGGAAGGGGCTGTCGGTCTTCAGGTGGACGGTGCCGTCGGGAGCCAGCACCTTGCGGTAGGCGTCGAGGAAGCGGGTGCCGGTGAGGCGCTTGTTGGCCTTCTTCATCTGCGGGTCGGGGAAGGTGATCCATATTTCGGCCACCTCGCCAGGGGCGAACAGACGGTCGATCAGCTCGATGCTCGTGCGCAGGAAGGCCACGTTGCGCAGGCCGTGCTCCTCTACCTGCTTGGCGCCGGTCCACATGCGCGCCCCCTTGATGTCGAGGCCGATGTAATTCTTGTCGGCAAAGCGCATGCCCAGGCCCACGGCATATTCTCCCTTGCCGCAGCCCAGCTCAAGCACGATGGGGTTGCTGTTGTGGAAATAGGTCTCGTTCCACTTGCCCTGCATCGGGCAGCCCTCCAATAACGCCGAAAATGGAAACTGGAACACGCAGTTCATAGTTTCCATTTCGGCAAATTTCTTCAATTTGTTTTTTCCCATATATCTAGGTGTGAGGGTGCGCGAGGCACCCACCATGTTGACGCGGTGTGAGTGCTGCCGTGCGCCCGTCAGCGCACGATCACTTTGATGCTTTCGGTGCCGATGCGCACCACGTAGACGCCTGCCTGGAGGCCGTCGTAGCGGTTGCGTCCGGCCATCACGGCCAGTGTGGTGGCCGTGCCGTTGATGGCGATGAGCTGGGCCTGGGTGGCGGTGTCGCTCTCCACGACGAGTGTGCCGCCCTGGTCGCCCCAAGCGCGCCAGTGGTTGGTGGCCGAGGCCAGGTCGTCGACGGCTGTGGTGGTGCTCACGTGGGCGTAGCTGGGCTCGCAGTGGCGCACCGCGCTGCTGGCGGTGGCCAGCACGCCGTGCTCGATGCCGATGGTGGCTTCGGGCCGCAGGGCGTCGGTGGCCTCGAGCGTGAGCTCGACCACGGCCTCGCCGTTGCCCAGCGTGTTGCCTGCCAGCGCGTCGCCGTCGCCGCGCGCGTTGCCCTCGTCGGTGGCGCTGGCAATGATGTGGCCCGCACTGCTCTCGGTGGCCGATATGCCGTCGGAGGCCAGCGTGAGGCCCTCGGGGAGCGTGATGTCGCACTGCACGGCGGTGTAGAGACCCATGTTGCTCAGGCGCACAGGCACGGTCACAGTCTGGCCGGCCTCGACGGCGAAGTCGTCGATACAGAGCAGGTCGTCGGTGTCGGGGGTCTGCTGCGGGGCGTGGGCCACGCGGCGCAGAATCACGTTGATCACATAGTTCACGTCGTCGATGTCGATGGTGCCGTTGCTGTCGGTGTCGGCAGCCTCGAAGACGAATTCCTCGTCCGACGGCTTGTTGAGCATGCGGTTGATGATGGCGTTCACGTCGCCGATGTCCACCGTGCCGTCGTTGTTGGCGTCGCCGCGCAGGTAGCCCGGCAGCACGTCGAATTCCTTCCACTGCTCGGCCGCTTTGTAGTCGTCGATCACGTCGTCGGGCACGTAGAGCTTGATGGCGCTCTGGTTGAGCTGCTGCCACACGTCGGCACCCAGGGCGGGTACCTGCTTGGCGGTGGTGCGGATGCTGGTCAGGCCGGTCATCTTGTCCATGGCGTGGGTGCCGATGTAGGCCGTGGTGCCGGGCAGGGTGAAGGTGGTGGGACGCGTCACGGCATAGAAGGCGTAGTCGCCAATGGTGTCGAGCGAGGTGACCTTGGCCATGTCGACGGCGGCGAGCTTGGCGCCGGCAAAGGCGAACGGCTCAATCACCTGCAGCTCCTTGGGCATGGCGATGGATGTGGCGTTGGCATAGAGCAAGGCGCCGCTGCCGATGCGGGTCACGCTGCTGGGGAATTTGATCGACGTGAGCTGCTGCGAATTGACGAAGGCGAAGTCGCCCACGGTGCGCAGCTGGGTGTAGGCCGAAAGGTCGAGCGCCTGGAGGCCGGTGCCGGCAAAGGCGCGTGCGCCTATCGACACCGTCTTGTTGCTCAGCGTCACCGTGGTGAGCACCGGGCAGTCGAGAAACGCCTCGTTGCCCACAGCCAGTGTGCCGCCGTTGCCGTCGGCGGTGCCGATGGTGGCGAGCGCGTGGCAGTGGATGAAGGCTCCATCGCCCAGATGGGTGAGGGCGGCCGGGAGCGTCATGGTGGTCAGGGCCTGGCAGCCGGCAAAGGCGTGGTCGCCAATCTCGGTGAGCATGGCCGGCAGCTCGATGGTGGTCAGCGCCGGGCAGGCGGCAAACGCTCCCGGAGCGACGGTCGTGGCGGTGCTCGGCAGCTTCACGCTCTGCAGGCGCTGATGGCCGGCCAGCGCCATGGTGGGCACGGTGTTGGCGGCATAGAGGCGTTCGTTGCCGAACACGTGGTCCTCGCTCTCGAGCGCGGCAATGGTGGCGCCTTGCAGATCGAGCGTCTGCAGTGCGGTGAGGTGGTCGACGATGTAGCGGAAATCGCGTGCATCGATGGCTCCTGTCACGGTGAGCGATGTCTCGGCGGTGTTGGTGGCCACTTGGCTCAGGCCGCCGGGGGTGGTGGTCACTGTGGCACCCTTGGCGGGGGCGATGCTCAGCGTCAGGGCTGCTATCATGTAGATGAACTTGCGCATAGCAATATAGGGGTTTAGATATGAATGGGCAAATTT